>CAZTPH010000004.1:26645-26916 GCA_964614705.1 uncultured Coxiellaceae bacterium | reverse complement strand
CCCCATAAATTTAATCTCCATCTAAAATGATCGGGTCTTGCATAATAAAATCTTGAGGAATCACCGAGATAAAACCTTTACTAAAAGCTTGCTCTATCAACTGATTAGTAGTAACACAACCTAATTTTTTCTTGATATTTCTAATATGAATTTTAACTGTACGCGGGGAAATACCTAACAAAGACCCAATTAATTTACTATTTCTACTTCTTACCAGATGAAAAAGACATTGTAACTCGCGCTGCGACAGCCCCTTAAAGCTATCTTCTAC
>CAZTPH010000004.1:24788-26635 GCA_964614705.1 uncultured Coxiellaceae bacterium | reverse complement strand
AGCAGCAAAATACCTTAAGCCGGCATAAGCAATCATTGCTCCATTATCGGTACAAAATTCTAAACTAGGATAAAATACCTGCACGCCCAGCTCACTTGCCATTTGGTCTAATTTTTTTCTTAATGCTAAATTAGCACTAACACCGCCAGCTACTACTAAATTCTTAAATCCCCATTTTTTTATTGCTTTACGACACTTGATTACTAATGAATCTGTTGCAGCATCTTGAAAAGAAGCTGAGATATCTCTTTCAATATCAACCTCATCTTTATGATTATTATAACAATTTAATGCATAAGTCTTCAAGCCGCTAAAGCTAAAATCAAGCCCTGGATGATCAGCCATCGGGCGTGGAAAGTTAAATTTAAGTGGATTGCCACTCTCAGCTAACTTGGCTAATTTTGGTCCACCAGGATATGGCAACTTTAAGATCTTAGCCACCTTATCAAAAGCCTCACCCACCGCATCATCCAAAGTTTCACCTAAAATTATATATCTACCGAACTCTTTGGCTTCTATCAACTGGGTATGGCCACCAGACACCAAAAGCGCTAAAAAGGGAAAATTTGGACTACTACCAACCCCTAAAAAAGCAGCCAAGATATGCGCCTCTAGATGATGCACCGGAATATTGGGTATACCAAGCGCAAAAGCCAATGACGAAGCAAATGACGCTCCCACCAACAACGCTCCGACCAGGCCTGGACCAGCCGTGTACGCAACAGCTTCTAAATCATTAAAACCAACACTTGCTTCAGCTAAAACCTCCCTAACTAATGGCAATAACTTACGCACATGATCGCGCGAAGCAAGCTCAGGCACTACCCCACCAAATTTGGCATGTAGCTCTACCTGACTATATAGCTTATGCGAAATTAGACCACGCGATTGGTCATAAATAGCGACGCCAGTCTCATCACAAGATGTTTCAATACCTAAAATAGCCATGTTAAAAATCTACCATATCTTACCCTAATTACCCAATCACTAAATTATAAATTTCCTGATTGCATTAGTTCTAATTACCCAGTACAATCCAGCGAAAATTAACAACCAAGAGGTGTTTGATAGTATGCCGAGTATTAAGATAAAAGAACATGAAACTTTTGACGTGGCTATGCGTCGCTTTAAAAGGGCTTGCGAAAAGGCAGGCATCCCAGGAAAGCTACGCCAAATAGAGTATTACGAGAAACCGACAGCCAAAAGAAAACGCAAGCGCTCGGCAGCAATTAAACGCCAACAAAAAGTTAATAGTGGCGCCTACAGTAATTAAAACACTGAGCTCAAAATGACAGCTGCTTTGTTGCTAAAAATTCAAGAAGAGATGAAAAATTGCATGCGCAATAAAGAAGCTACGCGGCTTTTAACTATTCGCATGCTACTAGCAGCTATCAAACAAAAAGAAATTGACGAAAGAATTACTCTGGATGACAACCAAATTGTTGCCATCATCGACAAGATGATCAGACAACGTAATGATTCCATTAGTCAATATCAAGCAGCCAACCGCCAAGATTTGGTCACTAAGGAAGAACAAGAAATCACTATTTTAATGGATTTTATGCCTTCATCTTTAGCTGAAGATGAGATTCAAAAAATAATTGCTGATGCCATAAAATCTACTGGAGCCTCATCGATTAAAGAGATGGCGAAAGTTATGAACATCATCAAAGCTCAAGCCCAAGGAAGAGCAGACATGAGTAAAATAAGCGCTTTAGTTAAAAAGATGTTAGAAAATTAACCTGTGGTGCAAGTCTAACTTAATGTCGAAATTTATTCCAAGACAATTTATTGATGATCTGCTATCTAAAATAGATATTATAGATATCATCGGATCGCGTGTAAAA
>CAZTPH010000004.1:0-24778 GCA_964614705.1 uncultured Coxiellaceae bacterium | reverse complement strand
AGCGTCAAGGCACTAACCACATTGGCTTGTGTCCTTTTCATAATGAAAAAACCCCCTCTTTTAGTGTCAGCCAAACCAAACAGTTCTATCATTGCTTTGGCTGCCACGCAACTGGCAGCGCTATAAGTTTTCTGATGCAATTTGAAAGACTAGAATTTGTAGAAGCCGTAGAAAGTCTTGCCGCCCAAGCTGGCCTTACTATACCTCAAGAAGCTGGCATGCAAAACAGAAACAACTATCAAGAGTTATATCAAGCAGCAGAAAAAGCCTCTTTATTTTTCGAACAACAACTACCAAAATCACCGCCGGCCATAAACTACTTAAAATCTCGAGGTCTTACTGGAATAATAGCCAAAAAATTTAGAATTGGTTACGCCCCAAACAGCTGGGATACACTATCTTCCATCTATAAAAACGATCTCAATCTAAAAAAACAACTAATTCAAGCGGGGGTATTAGCTGAAAAAAACCAACAAGTTTATTCGCGATTAAGAGATCGAGTTACCTTTCCTATTCGCAACACCAAAGGCAAAATCATTGGTTTCGGCGGACGCACCATTAGCAACGACCCGGCCAAATATCTAAATTCGCCAGAAACTGCAATTTTTCATAAAGGCAATGAGCTTTACGGCTTATACGAAGCCAAAAAAGCTGATAAATTAGCATCCATCATAGTAGTTGAAGGGTATCTGGATGTTATTTCTCTTGCACAATTTGGCATAAATAACGCTGTAGCCACCCTTGGCACTGCAATATCGCAGGCCCAAATTCAACTACTTTTACGCAATAGCTCAGTAATCATCTTCTGCTTTGATGGTGATCAAGCCGGCAAAACGGCCGCATGGCGCGCTTTAGAAAATTCATTACCATTTTTACGCGACGGGATAGAAATAAAGTTTCTTTTCCTTCAAGACGGTTTAGATCCAGATGATTTGATCAGAAACACCTCTAGTGAGCATTTTAATCAACTACTAAAAAATAATACCGTAAACCTAGCAGATTTTTTCATTAAACAGCTTATCCATAACATCAACACTACAAGCATTGAAGGGAAATCGAAATTTGCCAAAGTTGGCGCTGAATTACTCAGCAAAATGCCTCTAGGAATTTTTCGTCAACTACTATCGGCTAAAATTGCCGAACAAGCTGGAATTAACCCAGAAGAGATACACAATCAACTAGCAACTACTGCTATAGATAATAATAAAATCAATATGTTAACGCTACAGACCCCTATTCAAAACTTTATTGGCATGCTATTACACCATCCCAATTTAATCTCGGAAATAACAGACATTGACCATTTGACAGAACTAAAAATAGATGGCGTCGAATTAATTACCGAGTTAATTCACACAATAAAAAACACACCTAATATCACTACAGGAGCTATACTAGAATATTGGAGAGACAAAGATACCAACGAAATTTTAAATCAAATTGCTCAAAGACCGCCAATTATACCAAAAGAAAACTTGAAAAATGAGCTAACTGGTATTATACATTCGGTAAGAAAGCTGGACCAAGAGCTTGAAATAGGGTATTTATTAACCAAAGCCAGCCAGAGCGTTTTAAACGATGAAGAGAGAAAAAAATTAAGCGAGTTAATTACAATCCTAAAAAGGTAGTTTATGCAAAAGAAAAAAATAAAACATAAAACAGCAAAAACTAAAAAAGCACCTGTGTTAAAAAAGGCAAAAAGCATGTCCAAGAAACCTCCGGTAAAACTTAAAGCTAAAAATCTCAAAAAATCGGTTAAAGCTAAATTGCCCATAAGTAAAATCAATAGTAAAAAAGCAAAACAAACCCCTAAAATTGCTGCAGTTAAAACTAAAATCACCACCAAAAATACTCACATAAAAACTCAAAAATCAGATAAAATGACTGCAAAAAAAAATATCGCAAAAGCCACGAAACATATTGAATTAATCCCTCAAAATAAGCACCAAATTCATGATACGACGCACAGTGAAGAGTTAAAAAATCTTATCGATAAAGGCAAAGACCAGGGTTATTTAACTTTGGGTGAGATTAACGACCACCTACCACCAGAGATAGTTGACCCCAATCAAATTGAAGACATCATTGGCATGCTTAGCGATGATGCTGGTATCGCTATTCGTGAAGAAACTACTGAAGATGAACCGGTATCGTTTACCGAAACCGCTACTGTCATTGCTACTGAAGAACATAGCACCATTACCACTATTGAAGACGAAGCAGGTAGAACCAGCGATCCGGTAAGAATGTATATGCGAGAAATGGGTACGGTTGACCTATTAACCAGGGGAGGAGAAATAGCTATTGCCAAACGCATAGAAGAAGGCTCAAAAAACGTCCTTTCTGCACTAGCAACTTTTCCTGGCATTATAGAATCAATCCTAAATGAATATGCAAAAACTGAAACTACCGACAAACGCTTACAAGAAATTATTTTGGGGTTTTACGATATAGAAGAATGGTATTCCCCGCCAATCGATATTAAAAAACTTGAAGAGGAGAGCTCCCACACCGACGACTTACCAGAACAAGATATTTTAGTTAAAAACAAAAAGGATGCAAACCATAAGAATAATAATGAAGACAAAAATGAAGATGAACAGGATGAGCCTGAGACAGAAGGTGATAAAGATAAGGAGTCAGAAGAAGGAGAAGAGGATAATAATGTTGATGACGACGTAGACGAACTAGATCTTTTCGAATCAGGACCAGATCCAGTAGTAGCCAAACAGCGTTTTACCAAACTAGATAAACTATATCGTCAGTATAAAAAAACTCTAGAAAAGAATGGCGAAAAACACTCTGGAACGATCAAAGTCTCTAAACAATTGGTGGATGCATTCACTCAATTTAAATTGACCACTAAAGAATTCCAAAAACAGATAAACAAACTGAGAAAAATTTTAGTTGGTATCCAAACAGTAGAGCATGCCATCTTAAATATCTGTAATCGAATCGTCAAAATTCCGCGTAAAATATTTATTAATTCATTTATAGGGCATGAGACCGACTTACATTGGACGGATAAATTCTTAAAAACCAATAAAAAGTATGAAAAAGAGTTATCTGCATATGCAAACGATATCCGACGAGAACAAAAAAAACTATTGGTAATTGAACAAAGCATAGGCATCTCAATTACCACAATCAAAGAGATCAATCGTCAAGTAACCGCTGGAGAAACCAAAGCTCGCAAAGCTAAAAAAGATATGATTGAAGCAAACTTAAGACTAGTAATTTCTATTGCTAAAAAATACACTAATCGAGGTTTACAGTTTCTAGATTTAATTCAAGAAGGAAATATTGGCCTGATGAAGGCAGTAGACAAATTTGAGTATCGTCGCGGTTATAAATTTTCCACTTATGCCACCTGGTGGATTCGTCAGGCCATTACCCGTTCCATTGCAGACCAAGCACGTACCATTCGTATCCCGGTACATATGATTGAAACCATCAATAAGCTAAACCGCATCACTAGACAAATCATGCAAGAAACCGGAATAGAACCAACGCCAGAAGAACTGAGCGTTCATATGCAAATGCACGAAGACAAAGTGCGCAAGATACTTAAAATTGCTAAAGAACCGATATCGATGGAGACTCCAGTTGGAGATGAAGATGACTCCCACTTAGGAGATTTTATTGAAGACCTTAATACCCTTTCGCCCATGGAATCTGCTACTCATGGTGGATTGCGCGAAGCCACTAATGATGTATTGGCAACGCTTACTCCTCGTGAAGCCAAGGTATTACGAATGAGATTTGGAATTAACATGAACACTGACCATACTCTTGAAGAGGTAGGCAAACAATTTGATGTTACCAGAGAACGTATTCGTCAAATAGAAGCCAAAGCACTGAGAAAACTGCGCCACCCCAGCCGTTCGGAAAAACTACAAAGTTTTGTTGATTAGCTGCTTTAATTAGCCGGATTAGGGTTTTTCTCTATATTCGGCTTAGCCCAGACTCCAGTGACATGGTAGCTGTATCCACCTTTACGTTTCATCGCTGCTGTTATCATCTTGTCGGCAAGAAATCCTATAACTCCGACCACTGGTCCACCAGCTATAGCAGCTGCTACTGGAATACTAGAGGTAAGATTAGGAGACACACTAAGAGTTAAATCATAATCTTCTGCCTTTACTCCGATTCTACCTACCGCATTAACCGAAGCCCCTGGCCCTTCTAATCCAAGCTTTTTAACCATGATATTACCATCGTTTAAGGTAAATTCACCCCTTACACTATCAAATACAAATCCTTGCTTGGTGATATCGCTAAAGTCTAGTGATAACCTTTTGGGTAAAGATTGTAAACTTAAAACTCCAAGAACTCGGCTAAGCCCTAGTTTAGTTTCAGTCTGGCGATCCAAATTTATTATTCTCCCATTTTTGAGATTCAGGAAAAAATTGCCACCAAAATTCTTCGGCTCTAGGTGATATAAAGGACCTGGCCACCTTAGAGAAAAATCTAAAGAACCACTCCCACCCACCACACTTTTACTAATCTGCCACCTTTCTAACAACTTACCCACATTACCAGTAAAAAAGCGGCCTTTAATCGCAGTTTGCTGAGTACCATTAATTTCCAACCAATCACCTCTTGCATCAACGGTAAAACCTTGATCAACTAGTTTAAGGGTATTGATTTTCAACCCATTAGCAACACTATCGCTAATAAAAACTAGCTGTTTAAATTTCTTATTGTCATAATGCAAATTATTAATATCTAAATTCAAAGGTAATAATTTTTTGGGATTCACTACCCCCTGCCCGTCTAGCTTATTAAGGTGTAATTTCTTAAATATACCCTTAATCCGCTTTTGGGGAGATATAATCAACTTACCATTAACATCTCTATTTAAAAATGTAAGCTCCATACCAGCATCTGCGTTTCTTAAACCACCGCCTAACTTTAAATCTTTTAAAACGTTGTCGTAAAGCTTTAAAGTAGTAAACTTCAACGACAAATTACTGATGTTAGGGATGCCGACATCAGAACCATCCCCACGAAACAAAGCCCCTTTCCATATTGACCAATCCAAACTATCTATCTTGCCCACAATAGATAAACCGTTAGCTACTGGCAACTTAACCTTATCTACATTTAGCCCCACTTCACCTTTGATTAGTTTAGATTGTTGGTTAATAGGATTTAACTTAACCTCAAGTGCCGCCAAAAGTTTATGTTCATAATCGGCATAAATTTTAAATAACCCTTGATCATCAAAATCAGCATTTAAGGCTAAATTAGCGGTTTTTTCACTATTTTTTAACCACGGTTCTGGTAACTTAACCTCAGTACCCAACAGATTTGATTTCATACTAATGGTATGATGCAGAAGTGAATTACTTAAATTAATAACTAAAGTATAAGGAATAACTCCTGCAAGATATGAAGATAGATCAACAAATAATAATTGACTTAAATTTTGCACTGGAATTTTACTATTGATGCTTATTTTAGTAAAGACACCTTTTTTACCGGCATCTACAGTATCAACGGTAACTGTTGCGGGATAATTAAAAATATTTCCAGATAAATTGTCTGATTTTAATGCATCAGCTGAAAATTTCATTATCCCATTAAGCGCATTTACCTTAACCTTCCAGCTCTTAGATACTAAAGTATTATTCTCCAGATTAATCAATCCATCTACCTGAGTTTTTTCACCAACCAAGCTACTAGCCAATGGCATAATGAACTTTAACTTTAGCAGCATTCGCCCAAATAAAGTGGTATTTTTTAAATTCTTTCCCACGGTATTTTTGAGTGGGCTAGCGTTAACAAAGTCCAAACCAAGAGCAGAATCGGTATCAATCTCGCCGGTAATATTTAAAATAGGCGTTGCAAGATCTGGAATAATAGCACGAACAAACCTAACTCGAGACCCTAAAATACGTGCTTGCTCCGTATAAATGTCCATAGTACGGTTGCTAAAAATCATCTTGCCCGTAATGTTAGTAACTTTTTCCCACTCTTTATCATAATTTAATTCAACATCACGTATTTTACTGTCAACCAAAAATCTACCTTCATGATTATCAAATGGAAACTTGTTTAAGTCCCCTTCCAAAATAAAATCTCCGGTGATTTTTTTACTGGTAACAAAAGCATGATCCAGCCAATTTAAACCATTAACTGGCATAAGAGAAGCTGGATAATATAGCTTGGCCTTATTTAAATTATGTAATTTAAATTTCGATTTAAAATCAACGGTTGGTGCAGAAGAAAAATCCTTGAAATTAATTTTACCTCGTCCAATAATTTGCAACCATGGATCAACATATTTTAACCGGTTAATTTCTAACAAAGCACCAGCCTGATTCTTTAGCGCATTAATTTGCATAGCTAACTCATTCACAAACAATGGCTGCCTAAATAGCTGCTGTTTAATCACTGAATTTTTAATTAGAAGATTAAGATTAGCCGAAGGCAAGCTAAAAACTCCTCCTGTAGATAAAGACCATGAACGATTAAAATCATACTGCCAATTTTCTAGTACTAAATCTCCGGATAATTGCCAGCCCGCAATTTTACCTAATAAATCTCCGCGTAATTTTATCTTACCCTTGAATAAGGATGCATGAGAATCGGCATTTACCAATTTACCGCCAAAAACCAAATAATGATTTGATGAATTATTACGCAGCTGCAAATACATGTTATGCAAATTAATTTCATCTTTATTATTTAGCGTTAACTTTAAATTAATCTGATCAAGTTCAACACGACCTTGAGAAAACAACCATAACAAAGTCTCTTGAAACACTTCTTGACCACGCTCTGAAGGCAATAAATTAACGGAAGATGGCTCAGTAGTTATCAGACCACCAGCATCTTGATAAAGCACAATATTACTACCACAAATTAATAAAAAATCAGACTTTAGCTGCCAGGTAATTAAACTCCCAATAATGTCTATACCAACATATAATTCATCAGACCTTAAGAGAGGAACTTCACTATTTTTGCTATGAATAACCACTTGCTGTAACTTAAATACTGGCTCAAGTCCCCGGCTACCAATTATAATTTTACCGATAGAAATTTTATGATCGATAATTTGGGATATTAATTGTTCAATTTGCTGATGATATTTATCAAATAATGCACTAGATAAATGGAGCAAAGACAAAAATAACACTAACGCTAAGATCAAACCAATAATAGCATAATGCAACCAATGCAAAAATTTACGAATTAACTTTTTCAAAGGACAAATTTCCTTCGATAGATGGTTAAAACATGCCTAATTATTGGCCAAATAATGACTCCAGCTAAGATATTCCTGATGATTTCCCACCAGAAAAACCCTTCTTTAGCAAAAATTTGCATGATAATAATTAATAAATAATGAGCAGTAACAACACCTAAAATAACCAAAGTTTGATCAATCAAACCCAAAAAAACAATCTTCCGTTTTAATTTACCCAACAAAAAAACAGCTAATAACATTGGCAAAGCATTTTCGCCTAAATGAAAATCACCGACCATATCTATGATTAAACCTAAAAGCCATGCCGAACCTGGGCCGAAATATTCTACTTCCGTATATCCCCAATAATAAGTAACCAGCAGCATAGGTAAAAATTTCATCCAGCTTATCCAAGCTGGCAGATCTAAAAAAACAACTACCAAGCTAATCATGATGGTAATCCAGATCGCAAGCAATTTTCTAATTGCAAAAGCACTACTCATAAACTTCACCTGTTACTACGTCTATCACTAACAAACACCAATAAATAATTAACACTATCAAACTTTACCTTGGGAGATACTATAATCTTTAAAAACCTCTCGCCCCTAGACCGCTTGATCTTATTAATCACACCAAGCGAATATCCCGCCGGAAAAACTCCTCCCAACCCTGAGCTAACCAGCATATCTCCTTCCTTAACATCAGCAGTTTCTTGCATTCCAATTAACTCTAAAAAATCCTTATTACCCATCCCCACTGCAATTGCCCTTAACCCATTTCTGGTTATCAACACCGGAACAGCACTCTTTTTATTAGTTATGGGCAAAACTTTACTAACTTGCAAATCTACCGTAATAACCTGACCTACAATCCCTCCCTGCCCCAAAACTGCTTGACCAACACCTACACCATCCTTCTTGCCACGATCTATGGTTAATCTATTACCAAAATTATCGGCTAATGAAGATAAAACCTCAGCCAAAAGCATTTTAGCATGACTCACTTTTTGATGATCATTGACCAGCTCGCGCAACCGCAGATTTTCATACTCTAAAAAATTTAAGCGCTGAGTTTGAGTAGTAGCAATTAACAAATCATGTTGCAAATGCTCATTATCTTTGATCAGCTGATTCTTATTGGCAGCCATTACTCCTAGATATTTAATAGCTCTAAATGGAGAATTAACGAGGTTTTGCACCGGAACAATTACGGCCGTAATCTTCGAACGCCATACTTGAAAATAGTCAGAATACAGATCACCAATAAACAAAAAGAGCGATAGCACAACCAAAACAATAGCTCTGAACAGATAGCGCGAACGTTTAACAAAAAGTTTTCTAATATCCGGCTCCTTACTACCAATTAACTACTTCAATCATCTCCCAGAAAATCTGCATTACCATCGACATCAATCATCTCTAATGCTTTGCCACCACCACGTGCCACACACGTTAAGGGATCATCAGCAATAATAACAGGCAACCCTGTCTCTTCCATCAGCAAACGGTCTATATTAGCAAGTAAAGCCCCTCCACCAGTAAGCACAATTCCGCGTTCTGCAATATCTGAAGCAAGCTCGGGTGGAGCTTGTTCTAAAGCAGCGTGTACTGCGCCAACAATGCCAGATAGTGGCTCTTGTAAAGCCTCTAAAATTTCATTGCTATTTAGAGTAAAGCTTCTTGGAATTCCCTCGGCTATATTACGACCCCTAACCTCTATCTCCTTCATCACATTACCAGGATAAGCAGTGCCGATCTCTTGTTTGATTCTCTCTGCAGTGCTCTCTCCAATTAAGCTACCATAATTACGTCTAACGTAATTCACAATAGCTTCATCAAATCTATCTCCACCAATTCTAACTGACTCAGAGTAAACAATACCACTCAAAGAGATAATTGCCACCTCAGCTGTACCACCACCAATATCAACCACCATCGAACCACTTGCCTTATCAATCGGTAAACCAGCTCCAATAGCTGCTGCCATTGCTTCTTCGATTAGATACACCTCTCTTGCACCAGCCCCTAAAGCTGATTCTTTAATCGCCCTTCTTTCTACTTGAGTAGAGCCACAAGGAACACCTACTAACACTCTTGGACTAGGACTTAAAAAATATTTTTTCTCGTGCACCTTATGAATAAAATATTGCAACATCTTTTCAGTAATGTAGAAATCTGCTATCACCCCGTCTTTAAGTGGACGAATAGCTGAGATATTTCCAGGCGTACGACCAAGCATTCTTTTAGCTTCTAAACCAACTGCTAGCACTCTACTTTGGCCATTACCCTCATGACGCACAGCAACTACTGATGGCTCATTTAAGACAATGCCCCTATCACGCATATAGATAAGCGTATTAGCAGTTCCCAAATCAATGGACATATCAGTAGAAAACAAACCACGCAGTTTTTTGAACATAACTTTAATCCTATAGCTAAAAATTTATTCTAAATCACCAAGTTTAGGTTAAACCTAAAAACAGCCGTTAATATCTGCTGTTTTCAGGTTAAATGTAGCTCAATTCTTAAGAATTTGAAATAGCAAAACTAGCAAACATTGATTTATTTAAAAAATGATTAATAATCAATTAGTTATATCTGGCATTGGGTAAATAATATATTTAGATTCAGTATTGTTCATTTTGATTTATCCCTTTAAAATTGCGTGGCAATGTCAACTCAAATCTAAAAGGAGAAAAAATGGTAAAGCAAGTAAATTCTAATGAAGTTCAATACCACATTGGTTTATCCAAAGATATGATTAAAGGTGCAGAATACGTTATTCTGCCGGGAGATCCAAAACGCTCAGAATCAATTGCTAAGGCATTCGATCCTAACGCAGTATTTTTAGCCGATTGTCGTGAGCATACTTCCTATTTAGCCGACTTTCATGGCAATAAAATTCTTGTCTGCTCCTCTGGTCTCGGTGCTCCAAATATCGGCATTTCTATCGAGGAGTTAGCAGTTATAGGGTTAAAATATTACCTACGAATTGGCACCTGTGGAGCCATTCAGCCCTTCATTGAATTGGGTGATGTAATTATTAGCACTGCTGGTGTACGCTTAGAAGGTGCATCCAAAGATTATGCTCCAGTTGAATATCCTGCTGTTGCCTCACTAGAATTCACTAATGATATGGTAGAAGGTGCTAAAAAAGCTCAAGCCCCTCATCATATTGGAATTACCGCTTCAACTGATACTTTCTGGCAAGCACAAGAAAGATATGATAACTACACCGGCCATCTATTACGCAGCAAAAAGGGTTCTATGGATGAATGGCGTGATCTTAAAGTCATGAACTTTGAGATGGAAGCATCAGCCCTATTCGTCATGGCTTCAGTGATGGGATTACATGCAGCTTGCATCTGCGGCGCAATTGCCAAACGTACCGATTCAGAAAAAGTATCGCTAGATGCAAAAACTGGGTCGGCTAAATCTAATTGGGAAAGAGTGGCGGTAGAAGGCATCTATCAAAGCCTGAAAAGAAGAGGCTTAGCCAAATAGTAAATCATAGCAATCTCAAATCCCTAGCTCAAAGCTAGGGATTTTTTATCTTAAACCGAAAAAAATGACCAAAAAGCTATTTATCAAATCTTATGGCTGCCAGATGAATGAGTATGATTCAGCTAAAATAAGTGACATTTTGGCATCATCACACCACTTGAGCTTAACTAACAATCCACATGAAGCAGATTTAATTGTCTTAAACACTTGTTCGGTAAGAGCTAAAGCTAGTGAAAAAGTATTTTCAGAACTCGGGCGTTTAAAACTAATCAAAAAAAATAATCCTAACCTGATTATTGCTGTTGGCGGCTGTGTCTCGATGGAAGAAAAAAACAATATTTTTCGTCGTGCACCATATACCAATATTGTGTTTGGCCCTCAAACATTGCATAGATTACCCAATTTATACGATCAAGCGCTTAAAAAAGAAAAACGCATCATGGATATCTCTTTACCAAAACTAGAAAAGTTCGATTACTTGCCTTCCCCATCTTTAAAAGGACCGACTGCCTTTCTTTCGATCATGGAAGGCTGTAATAAATTCTGTAGCTATTGCATTGTTCCATACACCAGGGGGCGAGAAGTTAACCGCACAACTTCGTCGATATTAGCAGAAGTAGAAACACTAGTAGCCAAGGGAGCGCGCGAAATTCATCTTCTAGGCCAAAATGTTAATAGCTATTACGATCCAAACACCAAAAATCGCCTAGCAAATTTAATTCATCAAATTGCCGAGTTTAAAGAGGTAGCAAGAATCCGCTTTACTACATCTCATCCGAGAGACTTTGATGATGAGTTGATTGCCTCATTTAAAGAGATAAAAAAATTAGCGGATCATATTCACCTCCCTATTCAAAGTGGCTCGGATCGTATTTTGCAATTGATGCGCCGTAGCTATACCTACCAAGAATATAAGTTTATCGTTGATAAATTACGCGCTGCAAGACCAAACATCAGCATCTCTACTGATATTATTGTAGGATTTCCTAGCGAAACTGAGGAAGACTTTCAGAAGACTATATTCGCAGTTAAAGAATTAAACTTTGACTCATCTTTTAGCTTTATCTACAGCAAAAGACCAGGAACAAAAGCAGCAGATTTGCCCGACATTATCAAGTTAGCTACTAAAAAACAACGCCTCATGGAATTACAAAATCTTCTTGCTGCTTTAGCGCATCAACATGCAATTAAAATGGTCGGCACCAATCAAGAAGTGCTCGTAGTTGATCATGCCAAAAAAAATCACAACCAATTTTTCGGCAAAACTTCTCATAATCACACAGTTAACTTTTGTGCTAAACAAAACCGTATCGGCGAACTGGTAAAAATTAAAATAACCGATGCGCTGTCTAATTCTCTACTGGGCGAGGAAGACAGCTCAACCATTCATCCATGCTTCTAAAATAATCTTAGCGGCAAAGCTATCAACTGATTCGTTTTGCAAAGCCTTATAACCACCCTTATTGAAGATCTCAGCTCGAGCAGACTTGGTGGTTAACATCTCTTCTACTTCATACACTGGCAAACTATAACGTAACTGCAATTGACTAATAAATTGGCGGGCAAGTACAGTTATCTTTAGATCTTTACCATCTACAGTGTGTGGAACCCCGACAACTAAAGCGCTTGGATACCAATTGCTAATTAATTTATCTATTTGCTCCCAAGGAATAACTCTATTTTTCGACTTTAAAGCAGACAAAACCGTGGCACTTTTAGTAACTTTTTGGCCAACCGCCACCCCAATATTCACTGTTCCATAATCAAAAGCCAGATAAATCTCAGGACCTGTCATTTAGCATCACTCATAAAAAACCGCCCCGAATGATTAAAAACGGGGCGGAGTAAAAAATTCACCAAGAACAATTACTACTCTCTATTAAGCGGTTTGCAATAAGTTTCTTTGATTAAAAATGCCACTCCCAAAGCAATAACTGCACACACCAACATCATGCTATTAGCACGTAAGAAATCGGCAGCAGTATAGACCGTTACCCCATCAACTACTTGAGCACTACCTGCTTTCTCTAATAGCCAACCATAAATAGGAGCCAATGTACCACCACCAACTATTAGCATCGAACCTAAACTGGTAGCAGTAGCAGTAATCGCGTGCGGATTACTTTCAGCAATTACTGGATACCCAATAACCTGGGCACTACAAATTACGCCTAAAATGAAATAAAGCACCATCTCTACCCACCAGGACATAGTTGGCATAAAGGTAATTGCCGCCAAAATTGCGATGGTTAATACCCCTCCAATAATCATTGGCAATTTACGTAGCCCCATTTTATCTGACACTAATCCTGCAAGTGGAGAGCCAAAAATCAGACCGACAAAGATCATCCCAGTAATCCCAGTTGCTTCAAGCTGGCTAAAACTATGCATTTGTGTAAGATAAGCTCCTCCCCACACACCACCAATGATAAATACTGGTAAGTTAACTAAACTAACATATAGCCCAGCTAACCAATTTTGCTTGTTTGCTAAAACCTTAAGCAAAGTTACTAAAAAATTCTCTTGCGTAAGACTTTGATGCTCTGCAAGCTCCTCTTTTTCAGCACCTGCAGGTTCATCTCTTACGATTAAAAATTGTAATAAAATAAGAGCCACCCCCAAATATGCCACCAACTGCATAGCACTACGCCATCCAACCTGAGCGGTCAAGATGGTAAGTGGAGCTTGAGAAACCCAACCACCAAACATTGCCACTGTCACTATCATGCCAACTACCAAAGCCATATGCCGCGGTTCAAACCAACGCGATGCTAGTTTAACAGCTGATAAAAATGAAAACGCTGCCGCCACCCCACCAAAAAATCTAGCAACCAACATTAGATTAAGATCGGACAAAATCGAAAATAAGTACCCTGAAACTACTGATAGCACAAATGAGAACAACAACAAAGTGCGCACTGAAAATCTATCTAACAACAAACCGGCAGGAAATAAAAATGCTAAATTACCCAAAGTATAAATACCAAAAAACTGACCAAATTGCTGAGCACTAAGTTGAAACTCTTTATTCATCTCAACGCTAACAGCATTGAGCATATTCATCTGAATAAAGATATAAAAGAAAAAAAGCGATGATACTAAAACTACCACCCAGGAACGCAAAATGCTCGGCCCTGTTATATTATTTACTGGCATTGACATGACACTCTCCTCCGTTGTTAGAAGTTTGTTTACAAGCCGTGAGAAAATAGCACGAATTAAGAAAAAATTAAACAGCAATTTGCCTATGAAAGTATTTTCGTACTGCTGAAATTCGGATAAAAATTGCCATTGCGAGGAGCGCAGCGACGTGGCAATCCAGTAAAATCAACATGATATATATTTTGATTTTGTTAAAGATCATCATAAAATTCAGTTTTCAGTCCCATACTGGACGTCTTCCCGCGGCTTCGACCACATGCTGGACGTCTTCCTGCGGCGCGCCTTTCAGCGACCGCGGGATCTATTACGCATTCGTCGCGGCATCCAAAGTACTTAAATTTTAGATCACAGCTAATTTACTATAGTTTTAATAACGGTGAAATTCTCATCTGTTTTTTTATATAATAGTATTAAAATTTTGAAATAAATATGCTCTATTACGTTTATATATTAACAAATAAAAGGAATGGTACTCTTTATATTGGAAGCACTTCTAATTTGATACAACGTATTTGGCAGCATAAAAATAAAGTTTTCAAGGGGTTTAGCTCAAAATATAATTTAGGCATGCTTGTTTATTTTGAGGTGTTTCAAGATATCAGCGAAATGACGCATAGAGAAAAACGCCTTAAAGAGTGGAAGCGAAGTTGGAAAATTGAGTTAATAGAGAGACAAAACCCAAATTGGGATGATCTTTATTATAATATAATTGGATAATTTTTTTGGCGTTGGATAAAAAGCCTGGATCCCGCGATCAAGTCGCGGGACGACGCCCATTCGCGATCAAGTCGCAGGACGACTCCCATTCGCGATCAAGTCGCAGGACGACTCCCAATTTTGCGGTTGCTGAAAAATGCGGCGCAGAGACGACGTCTATTTTTTTGGCCCCGAATGGGGTGTCTTCCCGCGGCTTTGACCGCGGGATCTATTATACATTCGCCGCGCGGGACGACGCCCATTTTTTTGTCTTCCCGCGGCTTTGACCGCGGGATCTATTATGCATTCGCCGCGGGACAATGTCCAAGTTCGCGGTCGCTGAAAAACGCACCGTTTAGAATTATATTCCCAACGAAATAACGCCTGTTTCGGTGCCAAGTAATAGCAGGTCGGCTCTTCTTTTGGCAAATAATCCATTAGTTACCACTCCGGGAATATTATTTACCAATTCCTCTAGCTTAACAGGGTCTAGAATCTCTAAGTTCCAAACATCTATGATAACATTATCATAATCAGTAATCACTCCTTCCCGATAAACCGGCGAACCACCAAACTTAACCATCATCCTCGCTACATAACTACGCGCAATTGGAATAACTTCTATAGGCAAAGGAAATCTCCCTAAAACTCCAACTTTCTTCCCCATATCAGCAATACAAATAAATTTTTTAGCCAGAGAGCTAACGATCTTTTCTCCGGTCAAAGCTGCACCACCGCCTTTGATCATCTGAAGTTTACTATTAATCTCATCAGCCCCATCAATATAAATTGGTACCTCGGCAACTTGATTAGGATCAATTACCTCAAAACCGACCTGCTTTAACTTGTCGGCGGTACGCTTGGAGCTAGCTACTGTACCTTTAACTTTATCTTTAATCTTGGCTAATGCCTCGATAAAATATTCAACCGTTGATCCTGTGCCAACCCCAACTATCATCCCAGCTTCGATATAATCAATAGCTGCCTCTGCTGCTATTTTTTTAAGTTGATTTGTATCCATATAAACTCCAATTTACCTAACTATTCCTTCTTGCTTTAATAAAGCCTCTATTTTCGGCTCTCTTCCCATAAATTTCTTAAACAAAACCATAGGATCTTCACTACCACCTGTAGCTAAAATATAGCGGAGAAAATCTTGGCCCGCCTTACGACTAAATATCCCCTCTTTTTTAAATCTTGAAAAAGCATCTGCAGATAAAACTTCCGCCCACTTGTAGCTATAATAACCAGCCGCATAACCTCCAGCAAAAATATGAGAAAAAGTTGGTAAAATTCTTGCGCCAGGATAAACCGGGGTAACTCTACTAATTTTCTGTACCTTTTTAACTAGCTGATTCATTTTAGCTAAATTAACTGTTTTCTTTTCCAAATGTAATTCAAAATCGATCAAAGAAAACTCTACTTGACGCAACATATGGATAGCGCCATTAAAAATGCGGCTAGTAATTAAATTATCTAATAATTTTCTAGGTAGAACCTTACCAGTCTGGTAATGTCGCGATAGCATAGCAACTCCCTTACTTTGCCAGCCCCAGTTCTCCATAAACTGGCTAGCGAGCTCTACTGCGTCCCACGGAATATTGTTAATCCCAGCAGCTGATAGATAATCAACTTTAGTTAACAAATGTTGCAATGCATGCCCAAATTCATGTAATAGCGTCAATAGATCATTATGAGTAATTAAAGTCGACTTACCATCTAATGGCGGAAAAAAATTACCAACCAAAAAAGCTACTGGAATTTGGACAGAACCATCCTTAAATTTCTGGCGCCCACAATAATCACCCATCCAAGCACCGCTACGTTTATTTTCTCTACAATACAAATCCAAATAAAATTGCCCTAATAACTTTGTGCCTGCATAAACTTCAAAAAAACGTACCTGTTTGTCCCAAGCTACTACATGCTTTTTTTCGCTAACTTTAATTCCGTATAGTTTTTGGACAATTGCAAACATCCCAGTTAAAACTTGATCAATTGGGAAATAAGGTCTTAGCTTATCTTGTGATATACCAAAACGTTTTTGAAATAATTTTTCTTCATAATAAGCAAGATCCCAAGGTTTAAAATCACTAACTCCATCTTGTTTAGCAAACTGCTTTAATTCTTTTAGCTCTCGTATAGCTACGGACCTAGCATAATCTGCAAGATCAGTTAAAAAACCAAGTACTCGCTTTGGCTCTTTAGCCATCTTACTCGCCAACGAATACTCCGCATAATTTTCAAAAGAAACCAACCGAGCAAGCTGCTGTTTAATCTGCAAAATCTCGGTAATAATCTTGGTGTTATCAAGTTGTTTGCGCTTTTTATCCATCTCTGAAGCTCTAGTAACATAAGCTATGAAAGCTTTTTTTCTTATTGCCCGCAACTCACTATAAGTAATTAAGGCATGATAAGATGGATAATCTAAGGTAAATAACCAACCAGAAAAATTCTTTTTAGCAGCATTATTCTTGCCGAGCTCAAGAATATGAGTAGGTAACCCAGCGGTCTCTTTTTTATTCAGTCTAATCTCACTACCTTGGGTAGCATCTAAAACATTACAAGAAAATTTATGACCCAATTGGGCAAGCTTCCTGCTTAACTCTTTAAACTTCTTTTTATCTTGACTTTTAAGTGCTACACCTGACAAAACAAAATCGCGTAGCTGATCAGTAATTATTTTTTTTTGAACTGAATCTAATTTTTGATAACTAACATCGCTTGAAATTTGTTTAAATGCTTTATATATCTTAGAATCTTGCGCAAGCTCCGTAGTATAACTAGTAATAATTGGCAGAGCTTTTTGGTAGGCATCTCGTACTTCTTTAGTTCCTTGCACAGAATTCAAATGAGAAATAACTGACCACACCTTGGCAATGCGGTTACCAATTAATTCTAAAGGCATGATAAAATTATCCCAACTGTAGTACTTTTGCGCTAATAATCGCTTAATTTTACTTTGACCATCTTTAGTTACAGTTTTAATCGCAGCCACAAAATCTTTTGCAGCGATCTGATCAAATCTAGGCAAATCGGCTTCTAACAATAATGGATTTTTACTCATTTTCATCTATCTCTCTATCACTAATAATTTTTATGCCAAGTAATACTAAATCTTGTTCAGTATGATCAAAGTAATTTTCTCGCTCAAAAAGCCGAGAAAAACCTCCAGTTGCGATCAATGTAGGTTTGGCCCCTGAAAAAACTTCAGCAGTAATCCTGCTTACTATCTCTTTAATTGCGCCCAAATGTCCCCAAAATATGCCAGACTGCATACTTTCTATGGTAGATTTACCCAGCGCTCTTTGGGGACTAATAATTTCTACCGGAAACAGTTTAGCAGCATTACTACCAAGCGCTTTCATCGTTGTATAAAGACCTGGAATAAAACTAACCCCCAAATAATGACGCTCTTTAGTAACTGCAGCGATCGTAGTCACCGTGCCCAAGTCAACTACAAGCATATCTTTATCCTGGTAAAGATCCAAAGCAGCGACCACACCAGCCAAAATATCAGAACCATTTTCTTCGGGATTATCGGTTAAAATCTTAATTCCACTTTTTTGGAAGCAACTACTGTTTAAAACAAACGACTCTACTTGAAAATATTTTTTACATGCTGATCTTAATGAATAATCTAAAGAAGGTACTACAGAGCAAATAGCTATTTGATTAATTTTACCTACCTCTAACCCATTAAGTTTAAGCACATCTTTTAAAAAGACCCCTAATTGATCTGAAGTAAGATTATTATAAGTGGCATGACGAAATCGTAAAACTATTTTGTCATCTTGAAATACACCACCAAAGATATGCGAATTACCCACATCTAAACACAGCAGCATAATTTATACCCCGCTTAACTTATTTTTTCGCCCAATCAAATAGCACCCAACTATAATCATCGGCAAAGACAAAATTTGCCCCATAGTCATCCAGTCAAACAACACAAACCCCAGATGGCTATCTGGAGTACGAAAAAACTCACATCCAAAACGCGCTACTCCATAACCAAGCAAAAATAAACCACTCGCGCGACCAATAGCCCTTGGTTTGTTAGTATAGACCCAAATGATAATAAATAATAATACTCCTTCAGTAAGTGCCTCGTAGAGTTGCGAAGGATGGCGTGGCAAAAGATCGGCATGGGGAAAAACCATTCCCCACGGCATCTCAGTCACCCTCCCCCATACCTCACCATTGATAAAATTGCCCATTCTACCTAGCGCTAAACCAAGCGGAGCAAGTGGAGCGGTGAAATCTAGAAGCTGCAAAATCGGCATCTTTTCTTTTCTGGCAAAAAAAGCAAGCGCGACCGTCACTCCGATTAAACCACCATGAAATGACATTCCTCCTTGCCAAATTTTAAAGATAAAGAGCGTATCTTCAACCAGTGTACCTAAACCATAAAATAGGATATACCCCAATCTACCGCCAATAATAGCTCCTAGAGCACAATAGAAAATAAAATCGCTAATAACATCAACGCTCCAACCAAACGCCATCTTTTTAGCTCGATATCTAGCCAAAATCCACGCTAAAGCAAAACCAACAAGATAGGCAATACCATACCAATAAATATGGATTGGACCAATTTTAAGGGCGACTGGATCTATTGCAAATTGATTGATCATAATTTTAACCTATTGATCTCTGATCACAAAACCGGAGCGAGTAGTAGATTTTATCTTGGCTTTAACTATGGGTTCTAGTTCCTTAAGAGCACGAAAATAGATATCTCGCTTAAAGTAGATCACATGTCGCAGCGGCTCCCAATAACCTACCCACTGCCAACTATTGAATTCTGGTTTGTCAGTTGCATTCAGATTAATTTTATCTTCTGAACTAGTTAATAAAACCAAAAACCACTTCTGTTTTTGACCAATACAAAGTGGTTTTTGAAATTTATGTCTAAAATGGGTAGGAAGTTTATAGCGTAACCAACGTTTAGTAACCCCCAAAACCTTAATATCATCTTTAGTTAAGCCAACCTCTTCGGCTAGCTCCCGATACATTGTTTCTTCTAAGGTTTCATAAGGATTAACTCCGCCTTGAGGAAATTGCCAACCACTGGCTTTAACCCTCTTCCCCCAAAACAGCTTCCCTTCGTCATTAACCAAAATAATCCCAACATTTAATCTATACCCGTCGCGATCAAGCATCTTCTCCATACCGCTGTTATTTAAATTAGTGATATTTTTCCATAATAGACAAGGGTTTGCAATGAAAAAACGGCATAATAATATTTTAACTTAGCTAAATAACTCTGCCATATCTTGCCACGAAATGGTAAAGATTTGGTCGGTTGATCAAGCAGAATTCCCATAAAATAATGGCAAAAACTATCGATCTACCGTTTTATATACCTCACACTCAATTAACGCCGTTATTTAAGTGTGAATCAACAACAAATTGTGGATACAATGAGTAGTTAGGGGTTTTTAGAATTTTTTCGATTTGTTTATGTGGACCCCGCGGTCGCTAAAAAGCGCGCCGCGGGGCGACGCCCAGTATGCGGTCGCTGAGAAACGCGCCGCTGGGCGACGTCCGATATGCGGTCGCTAAAAGGCGCGTTGTAGAGACAAACATCCAAATGCGGTCAAAACCGCTGGAAGACCAATACATAATGGGGATACTAAATTCTGATTTTTTTCAAAAAAGACAGTATTATCAATCGATTACAAAAATGTAGACATATCACTACATTATGCTATATTCTAAACCTAGTTACATTACTACATCAGGGGACCTATATGACGATTACCACCGTTACCAGCAGAGAATTTAATCAAGACGTCAGCAGACTAAAGCACCTTACTGAAAAAGGGCCTGTGTTTATAACTGACAGAGGCCATCTAGCGCATGTATTATTAACAATAGAAAAGTATCAGCAATTAACCAAACAGCAAGAAAACATCGTTGATCTACTTGCTATGCCTAGTAGTGATAAAATCGATTTTGCCCCAACAAAAATCAAGAAAAAACTATACCGGGCAGAGGAGTTTACATAGCATGTATATTCTTGACACCAATGTAATCTCTGAAATACGAAAAGGAAAATCGGGCAAAGCAGATAAAAATGTTATCAAATGGGCAAACAACGTGGCAACATCGAGCTTATATATTTCCGTTATCACCATATTAGAGCTTGAAATGGGCATACTTGCTAAAGAGAAAAAAGATCCATCGCAAGGAGCTGTTTTAAGATCTTGGTTCAATAATCACGTCATGCCAACATTTGCAGAACGAATACTACCAATAGATACAGCAATTGCACTACGATCTGCAAAACTTCATCTTCCCAATCCTCATTACGACAGAGATGCATTAATTGCAACAACAGCACTGGTTCATGGCATGGTGCTAGTTACAAGAAACACTTGCGATTTCGAACAAGCAGGGTTAGAAATCATAAACCCATGGCACGCTTAGCAAAACTGCAGATTTTGTCGAGAATACTCCTGACACCATACATCTTATATATAAAATAGCCCATTTTTTAAGGGGTTTCGATAATTGAATTATTATATTGAATATTTAAACCATCGCCATATTTGACAGTTTGAATTTGGCTCTCAGGTATTGAACGTAAAACCAGATCGGCACCTGATATTGATGCTAAATATTTCTTACGTATCGGATCAATGATAGCAAGTGCATCATAATAACTTGCTTCATCTTTCCATAATTGGTACTCGATAACATAGTTATCTTCTATTAATACGATATAAGATAATAAATTTTGAGGCCTATCTGCGCTTTGCATAAAGCGCAGATATTCTGTTGGCATCGCTATTTTTTTTGAAACACAATATACAGCAAAGTAATTTTGCCAAATGTCAGGACTCTGTAAAATATCGTATGCTGTTTCATTTTGTAAGTTCTGGTCAAATATTATTGGCACTAAAGTATGGCTACCGTTTTTACTAAAATATTTCCAATGAAGTTGACTATACTTTTTCCACTCTGGAGTTTTAATCAGTTCATCATACTTTTCTTTTGAGGCATAAACTACTAGCGCTATTTCATCGGGCAGGCAGGTAGTGTTATTAATACAGGTATGCTCGTAAGGTAAAGCAGGTAAGTATGATACTAACCCTTTTCCTTTGCCAACATCTACTGTCGCAGGCATAAATTCGCCCGCAAGACCATCCCGAAATTCTTGGTAGGTATAGTTATCCACTTTATAGCCTTGCCAAAATCGATAATAAAGAGGATCAGCTTTGGTAGTAATTGAACTAATAGCCATTAAAATACACCCAATAATCAAAATGCGTTTCATTTGAACCTCTCTTTACTTGTAAAGTAAACAAATTTAGCTCTAACAACATTTCACTATATTTATATCATATTTTTGAATTAGACTGTACCAATTTTTTTGAACTCTAGAAACCATTCTATTTTAATAGGTTACTGGAATTGGCTAATAAGCTATCTAGCACCGGCGGAAGCCAAACAGTATACTTTTCTGGATGTTCCGCAAGGTCAATTTTAAGCAGCTCAAGATCTAACCACTGATAGTCATCTACCTCATCTTGGTTAACGGCAAATTCATCAAGATCACAAAATCCAACTAAAAGATGATCAAGCTCATTTTCAATTAAATCGACATTGGCAAACTTTGCTTGATAGTGAAATTTACCCACCTCTTTAAGTGGCACACAAAAACCCATCTCCTCTTGCAATCGCCTTTTACCAGCACTAATAATATCCTCACCTGGCTTAGGATGCCCACAACAACTATTCGACCACAAGCCAGCACTATGATATTTAATCCTGCTACGCTTTTGCAATAATACTTCTAACCTACCAGAACATTTGCGCATAATCACAATCGAAAAAGCTCGATGTAAGGCACCTTGAATATGCACAGCCATCTTTTCGCTAGTACCAACTTCTACATCATGCTCATTAACCAAAATAAGTTGAGTAACCTTGCCGCTCGCAAATGGCATTACTACATCAAGCATCGGAAATTCACGCAATACTCTTTCCAAGCTATCTGCCAAAAAAATCAGCTGAATATTTGGACCAGCATCTTGAGTAAAAAATAGTGGCACTCCCGAAGATCTTAACTCCTGCACCTTTTCAATAGCTTGCAAGGTCTCTGGCAAAGAATAATTAATTGCAGGATTACTAGCGTTCATCACACCATGCATTGCTTGCGCATTATTTTCAGCTACCGAACCCAATAACTCAAAATCTTTACCGACCAAAGCAAGCTTGAGATATTCAAGATCAACCTCAACCTGCTTAACCCACGAAGAGTAATATGGAGAAGTGGCGACCGTAAGCGCCATCGCATCACGAGACGAGATCTTCTTTTCCTGGCTACTAATATTTAACATCCCAACTCTAAGTTCTGGCCAAAAATAATCTAGTTTAACTCCATAACTATCCAAGCCATCTTCTCGACTTCCTCTTTGCCACTCTACAAAACCATCCCAAAGCGAGCGACAGGCGCTACCACTACCTAAACGCGCTAAAATAGAAAGATCAGCCTTGCTCAAACGCCAATCGTAAAGATTATTTAATGCTAAAACTAAAGCTGCAAACCCACAAGCAGAAGAGGCAAATCCAGCAGCAATTGGTATATTACTATCTGTCTTGACTACATAAGATTTTTTACCCGCTCGAAATAGATCTAAAAAATTTTTAAGCCGTCGCGCAAAAGAGGACTCTAGATCAATATTAACTCCATTAACTATATAACTATCTTGATCTTCACCAACGCTAACCCTAGTGTAAGCGCCCTTATTTCCTAAAGATACTGAAAGGCTAGAGGTTTGTGGCAAATTTAATTCATTGTCCCTTTTACCCCAATATTTTACTAAAGCGACATTACTACTTGCCCATCCACTACCCTCAGGCCGAATAAACTGACCATGGTTACTGTTACGCAAAATATGTTTTATGGTTTCACGTGCTTGCACTTATCAACCTATTCATCTACTTTCATTTTCATCAATAACCAATTTTTGGGATTATCTTTTAATCCGAATAGTACCCACTTACCTATTAATTTATCACCATGCAAAATAAATTCTAATTTTCTCGCAGCCAACCCCAACATGGGATCACCTATTGCTTCCCAAGTACCCTTGTCCCAAATCTCCACTTTGCCTGCACCATACTCTCCTTCTGGAATAACCCCGGCGAATGCAGCATATGCTAAAGGATGGTCTTCAGTCATTACCGCAAGACGCTTTTCTAATGGTTTTACACTTGGCCCCTTTAGGCACCGCCCAACTTTTTAACACACCATCAAGAGCCAACCTAAAATCGTAATGTAAATTTCTAGCATAGTGCTTCTGCACCACAAAAATATTAGCAGCAGCATTAGCCTCTATTTTACCCGAAGGCTCACTAGTTTTATTAAAATCACGTTTCTTCGTATATTCTGCTAGCTTCATAAATTATTTCGAATAGCTAATACCTTGTTTACTAATTTTGGCCTTTATCTCTTGTACTTTAGGTATTGAAATCACCACCTCTTTTCGAGTCTTACCCAAAGCAATAACACAATCACCTAAACCTGAACCAGAGATTTTAGCACCCTTTATCCCACGCATTTCACGTAACTTAAAAATAATATTACTTAAAATCAAATTACTAACTCCTAAAGCATCCTGTAACCCTTGATGAAGATCCATTAATTTACCTAAATTAGTAAAAGCTCCTTTTTTAATTTTTTTAATCTCTCGTATCGCCTGTATAACACAGCTATCCATAAGTTGATATAACTCGCTAAAAACACTAGGAAAAACTTTCTGTTCGGCTTTAACTTTTTTTACCACTTCGGTAGTGGGAACTTTAACGCCAGAATAAACAACAACCAGCGGTAAATTATCTGCTATTTTTTTTATCATTAGAGGGCAAGCTCTATAAGCAATCACTCCCCCAAAAATAGTAGCTACAACATCAGCACCCGACCCAAAACCCTGAACCTTACGCACTACTTTGACCGCCTCGTGATAGAGATCTATAGATTTTGCTTGTTTGCCACCCAACCACCAATTTAACACGCCCAAAGTAGCGACGGTAACCGCAGCCGAAGAACCAAAACCTACTTGACTGGAAAAATCAGCAGCTATTACTAAATCAAAACCGTTATTTAACTGGCTAGCAAATTGCAAAATAGCAGTTAGTAAATATTCATATGGTTTAATGACCTTAACTCTACCCAAAGTAGTTTCATGTTTACCCAAAGCTG
>CAZTPH010000003.1:0-31564 GCA_964614705.1 uncultured Coxiellaceae bacterium | reverse complement strand
GAGAGATAAATTATTCGAGCGTAGATCTAAACCAGCTGCCGCCTGAGATTTTGCTCGCAGAGTTTGATTTAAGTAAAGACGCTACTTTAAAAGATCTAGAAAAAAAATATCGCGAGTATGCTAAAAAGTACCATCCTGATCGTAGAGGTAGCGATGAGGAATTATTTATTAAATTGTCTCATCTTTATAGGGCTTTGAAGGATAAATTTACTATTAAGGATAACGAAGATAGATCATCTGGTTTATTACAGTTGCCATGCGGTAGTGTTGATGAGGATGCTAGAGTTAAACGACCCATTGATCTAAATGAAGCGTTTTACGATTATTTTGCAGAGCAAAACAATGATCTTGAATTATTACAAGGTATGCTGAATGTGGTTTATAACACTAACCATCATCTAAGCGATAATAATATTGTGTTATTACAAAGGTTTGCTCGAGGGTATTTATGTGAAAATCGTGAAGATTCTGCTATTAATCAGCTATTAGGGATGGTATTAATTGATCAAATTGGTAATAACGAGATTAAGTTAGCATCCGGTAATTTTCTATTAGAATTAATCAATTCAGATTGTTTGATCCCAAAGATAAAAGAACAGATGCTTGGTAAAATCTCTTCGAATGTCTATAAAAATAATTATATCGATAATAAATTGCTAGATATTTTCACCAGAGTTGCTCCATTAGATCAAAGTGGGTTGTTAGGTAAAAGAATTATATTTGCTTATGATCCAGAGCATGCTTATTTGCCACTGGATAGTATGGCATATTTTGCCTCATTTTTAACCGACAGGTTGTTGCAGAATAAAGTTGAGTTAATTATGAGCGAGTCCTTGTCTCGTCATTTGGCTGTTCAACGCGCGGAAGATCAGTCTTTAAAGATAATCGAAAAAAATGCTAGTGATATATTTTTTGCCACTAATTCATTGACGCTCAATTTAGCCAATGAAATATTTAATTATTATTCATTAGATCAAAGATATTTTGGTGATTTGATTATCGAATTGTTATCGCTTAATAAGGATTGGTCAATGGAACTATTGAATAGTTTAGCGCCAGTTATTGCTAAGCTCAACGATCATTATAAACAGTTATTATTAACTTTACGTTTGGTTCAATATTCAGTTTTAGTGCCTCCTCAGCTTTTGGTTGATTTTGCTTCATGGCTTTTGGATGAAGATCCAGTTGTTAGGAATCTCGTGTTAGATATCTACTCTATAGTGGCTGAAAACAAGCAACAAATTTTGCCTCCAGAAATTGCTGCAAAGTTAATGGAGTTTTTGCCCCAAGCTTCACGGGTAGAAGTGGATAAAATTAAAGATATTCTGCAGGATAATCATTGCTTTAGTCATATAAATAGACTAATAACGGCGGGGACGTTTTATGAACACCACATGAAAGATTTACCCTTTTTGCTCTTTGATGTTTTGTCAGGTTTAGAAGCAGATAACTGCGAGTTATTGCCCTTAATCTCTGGAACGATTGGTACGCAAAATCGTCAGTTATTTGAAGTCATCTCGCCATGGTTTGAGCCAATCGATAAGTCATGTAAGATTTGTGAGCTAACTAAATCTTCTAAAGGTTATTACCTTTGGAGCATAATGAAGAGTTGGTGGAGTAGATATATTTTGCGCAGTTTTTATGAAGTAGACGGCGGTAGTCAAACGAAATTACTTTTAACTAAAGAGCAAAAGCATGGTTTAGATCAACAGTTGGCTAACATCAATTGGAACTTGTCATTATATTTTAAACGAATTGAATTCGTCACTTTTCAAGAATTAGAGGCTTTGGTTACTTTTGTTTTAAAAAATAATATTAGCCAGCTGGATTTAGAGGGTTGGTTAGCTAAATATTCTCATCAACCAGCAAGAATTAGAGAGTTTTATGAACATTTGTTGGAAGAGTTGGTAACAAATGTTGGTCATAACTCACAGCTTGAGCAGCATCACTCCCAGGTTTTACAACAGAGTATGGTTATCTTAAAAGATAATTGGTCGCCACAATTTTTGTTTGAGATATTACAAAGCTCAAGTGGAAATATTCATGAGTTATCTGATCTGATTACAGGATTAGAAATTTGTGCAGATTATGGGGTTATGCTCGAGGATTATAACCATAACGGGCGAGGGGTTTTAGAGATACTAAATAAGCTTCGTGGCTATCAAAGAATTAGTGCTATTCATGGTTTAGTTAAGGATAAATTTTTTAGTCCAATAAAAAATATTGATCAGTTATTTGCTGAGCTCAGGGGGTCTAATTTAGATAAGGAATTTTTTACTCAATTGGTTACTAGAATAGATGAAATTATTACTACGCGTGACGAGAGCGTGTTTAATAAGCCATTAGTCAAGTGGCAAAAGGAAGATTTTATTCATTGGAGTAAAACATTTAAAGGGATATTTTTAAATGATGTCGAACCAACCGCGCAGATTATGGCGGTAATATCGCAAGCATTACACCTTACTGTTTTTGCTAGAAAATATTATCCTCGTCACGCTCAAATTTTAGCTCTGATGGCTATACTCGCTTCTGAGCGCGGAGTTTTCGCTCAAATTGCTACTGGGGAAGGGAAGTCGATGATAATTGCAGCGCTTGCAGCAATCAAAGCTTTGGGTGGTCGTAAGGTCGATATTATTACTAGTACCGGAGAGTTGGCAAAAAGAGATGCTGAAGATTATCAGGATTTTTATCAATTTTTAGGTTTGCAAGTCCGGCACAATATTGATGATCGAGTCGGTAATGAAGCTAAAGAATGTTATCTGGCCCAGATTGTATATGGAGATATTTTAAATTTTATTGGCGATATTCTGCGAGATATTAATCATAATGTTAGATATGGTCGGGAGTTTGATTATGTTTTTCTTGACGAAATAGATTTGCTGGTAATTGATCGCAATAAGCTGAAGGTGCAGTTAGCTAATCTTACTTCTGGTATGGAAAAGCTCAGTCCTGTCCTCACCTATCTATTCGGATATTATCTTGGTGGAGCATCCAAGTTGTATCAAGATAGTGACGGGTGTTATCTTGATAATTTGGCGTATGATGATTGTGAGGGTGGAGATTGCTACTCTTTCGTTGATCAAGACGGATTTCCTCTTTATATATCTGCAGCTATTGATGGGGTTAGTGATTGTATTGCCTATTTAAAGCAGAGGGTTACCGATTATTTTCATAATGTTTTATTCTCCACGCATATGAAAGTAGTAAAGCATGTGGTGATTCCTAATCATCTCGAAGGTTTTGTCAAAGAACAATTGTCCCATTGGTTAGATGCTATCTTTTTATCATTATCGTATCAGGAAAAAGTTAACTATCTAATTAATCCATCTGAGATGGTATATAAAGGGATGCCGATTATAGCTCCGATTGAAAAAGATAGTGGAGAAATACACCGTAATTTAAATTGGAGTAATGGATTACATCAGTTTATCGAATTAAAGCATGCTGTCCCGATGATACCAGAAACTATCATCACGACCTTTCTATCTTATCTGGGTTTTTTGGATCTTTATCAAGGAAATATCTATGGATTTACCGGTACTATCGGCAAAGATTTTCATGAGCAATTTTTTCGACGATTTTTTGGGGTAGATTTAGTTTTTGTTCCACCTTTTATGCTCTCTAAGTTGGTCAGATTTAAACCAATCATTGTTTCGGAAGAGGAGCGTTGGTTAGAAGAGATTTTTATTGAAGTATATCGTAAGGTTTGGTTGCAGGAGCGGGCAGGATTAATAGTGCTTGAAAATTTGGCCGAGGTTGAACAGGTTGCTAAATTTCTATTAGATCGTGGTTATGATCAAGATCATATTTTTACCTATGGAGCTGGCAATGATGATGAAGACGTAGTCTTAAGAGCACTAACCCCAGGTGATTTAATCATTGCGACCAATCTGGCTGGTAGAGGTACTAATTTAAAACCTAACCGTGAAGTTTTGCGCCATGGTGGTTTGCATGTTATTGCTGGGTTTGTTTCGGAAAATTTTCGGTCTGGTAAGCAAGTAGAGGGAAGGGCTGGGCGCAATGGTGAGCCTGGGTCATATAGATACATAGTTAATATTTCGAACAATAAATATGGGTGTCAGGATTTTGATTGTTTACTAGCAAAAATCGCCGAGTTCGAAAAGCAACAATTTGAACACAGTATCGAATTTGGGATTCCAGATGTTATGGTTGGAGATCTGCTTTTTAAGCAATTTGTAGAGTTGGCAAGAGAGCTTGGTTCGCCGATTGGTAGAAGGCTGTTGGTTGGAGAGTCTGATGGGAATGATAAACATGAGAAAAATGTCTATTTATATCAGTCAGATGATGGGATTAAAATACAGTTGGTATATAACCAAGAGTTGGTCAAATTGGATCTGGATAATTTGTTGGCTATAATTGACCCATCTGCGGTGAGTAATATCCAGAGAGCTTTAAAGAGTAAAAATCCTACCTTTAGTCTGAGTAAATCTAACCAGGAACTAATCTATTTTATCTTGGCAGATAAATATGAAATGTCTCCCGAAACATATCATCGTATTGAGTGTTTATATAATCGAGAGGTGCTGTTAGGTGCTAAGTCATGGTATAATGGTTGGGAAGAGGTTGATTGTTTGTTGGAGGAGCCTAGTAAAGATTTTGAACGTAGAGAAAAAAATTATTTAACTAGACTGCTAAAGTCAAATGATGATTTTGCTGATTTATTGGCTAATCAAGAAAAATTTACCGATCAGGAAATTCTTGCTGCGGTAAAATTACGAAGATTATTTTTATTGTGGCAGGAAGATAGAGAAGTATATAGTTATGAGTATGAGATTAAGCAGTTAGAAGAATATTGGGGCTTTTTCTTTAAAGATTCGCTGAATGCTTTGAGTCATGATTCTAGTGGGAAACAATCTTCTGAATTAACTGTAGCTTTTAAAGAACCTTATTTAGCTAAATTTAATGATTTTCGTCAGCAGATTTTGGTCAAGCGTAATTCCAATGAGTTTTTTGAAAATCCTGCTTATTTGTTACTAAAAGCTTGGAATTATCTTAAGATTTATTATCAAGGATTGGTTTTAGCGCCGATTAAAAAACATTCTAAGTATTTTGATGACAAGTGGATTGAAAAAAAATCCCCGCTTTTGATTAGTGCTAAGAGTTTGGTGGATAGGGCTTTAAAATTAGAGGACCATTATTCATGGGTTATTCATAATGCGATGGCTTTTGTTCGGTTGATATTAGATGGTGAGGGGATTGTTCAAAAAAGTGATGGCAATTTAGCTTATGAAGTAAAGATCAATTTTAATCAAGATCTAGATAATGCGATTGAAAAGATACACCATGTAGAAATTCCTGCTTTGGAAGCACAGTTGTCTTTTATATTGAGTAGTAAAATAGCAGGCAATGAAACTCCCATTGTTGTCTCATTATTAGTAGCAATAGAGATCTACAAAAAAATTGTTGAATGTTTAGAAAAAAATCAAGCTGTAATTTATGATTCGGCAGCTCATCAGGGAATCAGAGTCAAAGATGAGGTTAATATGGAGAGCTTGGTCGGTGAGATAGATATGGTTAAGGTCTTTTTAACCAGATTGGAACATGATGGATTAAAGTCAGCTGATAATGTTATTTTATCACAACTAAAAGATAGTGATCTGGTTACTAGTAGTAAGAGGATGGTGCTTGATCAGCTGAAATCAGCAGGAATGATGCTATTTGAAGTTGAGGCTTATGATTTAATTGAGCAAGAAAAAGATTGGGGCGGGGTAATATTTTCTGTTTTTGTTGGGGCTATCAGTATTATTGTTGGCTCTATATTACCAGGTAGTAATGTGTTTATGAATATATTATCTCGCTCTTTGATTTCTCAAGGAGTTAGTGACATCATTAACTCAGCTTATGCAATAGCTAGTGGGCAGGCGTTTGATCTACGTTCTTTTTGGAATTCTAAAGGTATGGCAACCGGAGTAATGTTGACTACGGCTGGAGCATTGCATTTTCTCTATAAACTCGATTCTTTTAGAAATATGATATCAGCTTTAAATATGGCAAAAGATGGTGGGGCGGCAAATTTGGAGGCCGCAGATAGAGCAAAAAACCTAGCAGAAAGATTTACTGCCGGCTTAAAGTATGCTGGAAAAATTAGTGCACTCAGTCTTGGTTCTATAGCTATAGGACAAGCTCTCGGTAGTCTTGGAAATAAATTGGTTAAAGACCAAGATATTGCTAATAATGCTCGCGAAACCATCGATAACATTTTTGCTCTTGAGCATTATTATCAGTTGCTAAAGAATATATTTATTATGGATCTATTTAATCACAAGGTGGGCGGCAGTAAAAAGAACGATTTATTAGATAGGTTAATTAATAATATTTCTTATTTAGTAGTAAAAGATTTTAAGCGATTTAATAATGATGGCGAGCAGTTTGCTTTTGGTGTGTCAGAGGGAATAGGCAGGGGTATTATAGATAGTATTAATGCCCCAATTGGCCTCGGTAATCTTATTTTTGGTATCGGTAAAGTTGCGGGAGGAATAGTCAGAAATGTTGGTATTTTCGACAATATTTCACATAAAACCAAGTCGGCTATTCAAAGTATGGGTACTGAGTATTTGCCCGAGGAAGATCTGTTTAAAGAATTGTTGCGGAAGGAGTTATCACAAAAAGCAGAAATTGATATAATGGATGACCTATATTTTGCGCTAGAGATGCAGGATTATTTTACTACTAGAGGTGAGTTTGCTAAAGAATGTCATGATTTTAATCTGGTTGATTTAGATCAAAAATTAATCAAATATCGCGATTTATTAGTTGATAGCTGCTTGTATATCAAAGAATTGTCTAAGTTAGATTATGCAGCAAATTTTAATAGTTTGAGAGAATTTTTTATTAGTCTGGTTAGTGCAACAGTTAAAGAACTTAGAGAGAATGGAATTGTGAGGGCTAGTGTTAATGTTTTGAGCAATGAAGCGTCGTCACAAATTTTTGATTATTTTGTTAGTCAAAATAATCATGAGCAGCCACTAAATCAAGATGAATATGAACAGGAAAATTTATTAAGGCTGTTTAATTATAAACCAAATTATTTGAGATCATATTTTGGCAGTAAGCAATCATATGCTCCAAAAATAGATACTTTCACCGACTTTGCTACTGGCCTTGACTTTGGCGTGGCGCAATAGATTTCTTTCTAAACCTTCGTCTTTTGTCATACTGCTGCGTTGCACGCTCGCTCGCACAAATTTGACATGGATGTATCAAATTTCGCAACTGCCGAAGGCAGGCCCATAGGGCGAGCAACAGGATGTTGCAAGTAATGCTCATTTATCCATAAATAAACTCCGCTTGCTCGTTTCGTGTGCGCCTTGCATTATGCCAAAATACTTGGTTTCGAAAGAAATCTAATAAAGATCGGCAATTCTTATGCTGAAAAACCATATCATAATTATAATTACTGAAGAGAGATAAGGGGGATGCTGAAAACTGAAAAACAAGCTTAAAATAATCTTTAGAGAGCACCACCAGCTAGAGTGGTTACGTTTTTAGGCGCCTGCTGGACAGGGATGGCAAGGAGCAGTAAGGCAGTAAGCCTGTTGCTGTTAAAACGTAAACACTCTAGGTAAAGTGTCTTCTAAAAATTTTATTCGGGTTTCAGCAAACCCATAAGAGTATTTGCTTTTTAGAAAGTCTTTGTTCACAATGGTGTCATCAAAAATTATGGGGGGTATGTTATGCAAAGAAAGGCCGAAATTTTAGTGATTGGTAGTGGTCCTGCTGGAATGGTTGCGGCAATTACTGCTAAGCAATTTCATCCTAAGCGGGAGGTTTTGGTAATTAAAAAAGTTGACCATGGTTGCGTGCCATGTGGCATTCCATATATGTTGTCAAGCTTAAAGGATCCAACAGATAATCGCTCCAGTAGTGTTGCTGCCTTACGCAAAAAACATATTGAAGCTGTTACTAAAGAGGTGGTGAAAATTGATCGTAGTCTAAAAGAGGTAACTACTGCAGATGGAGCAAGATATATTTATGAAAAGCTGGTTTTGGCGTTAGGGTCTTTGCCAATAATTCCTAAAATAGCTGGAATAGAAAAGAAAGGGGTTTTTCCTGTATATAAAGACATGGATTATCTTGTTCCTAGTATTAATGAAATTAAAAAATCTAAAAGTGTTTTAGTAGTTGGTGGTGGTTTTATTGGAGTGGAGTTTGCAGACGAAATAGCAGCGATTCCTGGAATTAAAGTTTATTTGGTGGAGTTATTACCAAGTGTATTATCCAACTCATTTGATCAGGAGTTTGCTGATCTTGCAGTAGAGAAGTTGCAAGCAAAAGGCATAGAGTTGATTAATGGAGTAAAAGTTGAAAAGATCTTGGGCGGGGAACAGGTTGAGGGTGCATTATTATCTGATGGCCAGGAACTAAGAGTAGATAGTGTAGTTTTAGGGATTGGAGCTATTCCAAATAGTATACTTGCCAAAGATGCTAGGTTAGATCTAAATAATGACGGTGCAATTGTAGTTGATGAATATATGAGAAGTAGTGATCCCAGTATTTTTGCAGTAGGCGATGTGGCATCTAAAACCGATTTCTTTACTGAAAAGCAAACTTCTGTAATGCTCGCATCCACTGCTACTGCAGAAGCTAGAATTGCTGGTGCCAATCTCTATGCTTTAAAAGATCTAAAAGGCTGTAATGTAAAACGTGTTGGAGGAACAATAGCCATTTATTCTACTTGTATTGATGGTTTGGTGCTGGGTTCAGCGGGTATGACTGAAAGTCGAGCTAGGCAAAATGGTTATGAGATTATTGTTGGCAATTATCAGGGGATTGATCGTCACCCTACGACTATGCCTGGTGCTGCACGTACTAGGCTAAAGCTGATATTTTCTGCTAAATCTGGGGTGCTGTTAGGCGGCCAAATAGCAGGCGGTGTGTCAAGTTCAGAGTTAGCTAATATTCTTGGAGTAGCAATCCAAGCTGGAATGTCAATCGCTGATCTAGTAGCAATGCAGTTTGCTACCCATCCTTACTTAACTAGTTCGCCGACTCATTATTCGATTGTAACTGCAGCACAAGACGCAGTAGAGAAGTTATAATCGATTAACTAAAAAATTCCTTCTGGCAATTTTAATCGTCAGAAGGAATTTTTACTCCTGCTCTTTTAAGGTTTGAATCATTCTAGTGATTACCTGTTTGGCATCACCGTAGACCATGCGGCATTTATCGTTGAAGAAGAGTAAATTTTCAATACCCGCATAACCTTTGCCCTTGCCTCTTTTGATTACCAAAATTTGTTTGGCTTGATCTGCATTTAAAATTGGCATGCCATAGATGGGGCTTGTTTTATCGCTGCGTGCCGCTGGATTTACCACATCATTGGCTCCAAGAACAATAACGATATCTGTGGTAGCAAAATCGTTATTAATCTCTTCCATGTCAAAAATATAATCGTAAGGTACTCCTGCTTCTGCAAGCAAGACATTCATATGTCCGGGCATTCTTCCTGCAACTGGATGAATGGCAAATTTAATATCGACCCCTTTATCTAGCAATAAAGAAGCTAATTCCCAGACTTTTTGTTGTGCTTGGGCAACTGCCATACCGTAGCCGGGAACAAAAATTACTTTGGTAACAAAATTTAGGTTTACTGCAGCATCGTCAATTTCCATCGCTTTGATGATTCCTGAAACTTCTACGCCCGCAGCACTTCCACCAAATCTAGAAAACAAAATATTTTTTAGCGAACGATTCATAGCTTTGGCCATTAGCAAAGTTAATAGAGTTCCTGCAGAACCCACTAAAGTGCCAGCAATAATCATGGCAATATTGTTTAATACAAAACCTTCACAGGCAACGGCAAGACCAGTAAGGGCGTTGTACAATGAGATCACCACAGGCATGTCGGCTCCGCCAATGCTCATGGTCATCAATACTCCATAAGCAAGACTAGCAATAAATAAGATTATGAGGATAGAGTTATGCGGGTAAAAATAAGATAAAAACCCCAGGATAATCGCGAGCCCCAAGAATGCTAAATTAATAAATTGTTGCAAAGGGAAATAGATATTTTTTAACCAATCTCGTAATTTAAAAAATGCTAAAATACTGCCGGAAAATGAGATGCTACCAATTAATCCTCCCAAAGTGGCTAAGGTAAATGTGGTTACCGGCATGATTTCTCCGGTGTTACTTGCTAGTTTAAAAAGTTCTACAGCAGAGATCGCAGCGGCGGCACCTCCTCCCATGCCGTTATACATAGCGATCATCTCAGGCATAGCGGTCATTGCCACCTTTTTAGCAGCTATCCACGCTACTATGGTGCCAATAAATATTGCAGTTAAGATCAGCCATAAGTTTTCTATATTGGGCAAGAAAAATGTAGCTGCAACCGCAAGTAAAGCACCAATTCCCGCCCATTCAATTCCACTTGTGGCCGTTTTAGGCGAGCTCATTTTTTTTAAACCTAAAATAAAGAAAATTGCGGCGACAAAATAGGCAACTTGAATTATAAATTCGTTCATTAGTTATTCCTCTATTCGTTCTTAGTTTTGGGTTGAAACATTTCTAGCATTCTTAAGGTTACGACATAACCACCAACAGCGTTGCCTGTAGCAAGCAACACAGCAATAAATCCCAAGATAATTTCTGCGAGATTATTAGCATAACCAAGGGTGATAATGGCTCCTATCAAAACCAGGCCATGAATAAAGTTTGAGCCTGACATCAATGGAGTATGTAATATTACCGGAACTCTGCTGATTACTTCATAACCGGTGAAGGCTGCCAGTACAAAGAGGTAAATTGCGGTAAAACCATCGATAATCATAAAGAGTCTCCCAATAATTTTTTAACTAGAGGATTTTTTATCTCTCCGTTATGAGTTACTGTTACACCTGCAATAACTTCATCTTCCCAATCTAGGGAGATTTGGTTTTCTTTGATGATCAAGTTAAGTAGGTTAATGAGGTTTCTAGCATACATTTCGCTAGCATGAATCGATAGTGAGCTTGGAAGATCTAGTGGGCCGATAATAGTTACATCATTATGGACGACCTTTTCGCCAGGTTTAGTTAGCTCACAGTTGCCTCCCATATCAGCAAGAACATCAACAATGATAGCCCCAGGTTTCATCGCTTCAACCATAGTGCGAGATAATATTTTAGGTGCCTGTTTGCCTGGAACACCAGCAGTAGTTATTACTACGTCGCAAGTAGATAGATGTTTTCTTAGTGATTCTGCTTGTTGTTCCTTTTCGGCAGAAGTTAATTCTCTAGCGTATCCGCCTTCGCCAATAGCTTGGACTCCAGTATCTACAAATTTTGCTCCCAGTGATTCTGCTTGTTCTTTGGTGTCTGGGCGTACATCATAGGCGCTTACCTGGGCGCCTAGCCTTTTTGCGGTCGCGATTGCTTGTAAACCCGCAACTCCTACACCGATAATAAATACTTTAGCTGGTCTAATGGAGCCTGCTGCAGTAGTTAACATGGGAAAGAAAAATTTGCTATTATCTGCTGCGATTAAGACTGCTTTGTAGCCTGCAATAGTAGCTTGGGATGATAATGCATCCATATCTTGAGCGCGAGATATTCTGGGAATTAATTCCATAGCAAAGCTGGTGATTTTTTTTAACAACAGTTGCTTAATAGTGCTTTGATTTAAATGGGGATACAAAAAAGAGATTAAGATTGAGTTAGCAGGCATTTCACTAACTTCTTGTTCGGTCGGTGGTTGTACCTTAAGAATGATTTGAGCATCTTGATATAATTCAGCTCTATTTTGGCAGATCTTACTATTTTTATAGGCATAATCTTGAGCGCTGATACCAGATCCCGCATTACTTTCTAATTTAACTATTGTTCCCAATTTAATTATTCTGTCTACTAGACTGGGAGTGACAGCGACTCTTTTTTCGCCAGGCTTTACCTCTTTAGGAATAGCTATGTTGATAGTCATGATTTATCCTGATTTAAATATTATTAATTATTATCGCCAGGAGCTTTCGAATTATGGTCAAACGCTGGTCTATCTGATGACTCTTGGGGATTAGTTTGATTGGTAATTGTTTGAGCTGGAGGCATGCTATTTTCAACCTTAGTTGTGGTTTTATCGTTAGGGTTGCTTCGATAGCTTTTTGGACGCGAAGATGTTACACGGCGGTTTTTGTTAGTTCCATAACCATCAGTGCGGCGATATTTTTTAGGGTTGCTATAACGAGGGCGATTTTTGCTAAAATTTCTTGGACCAGAAAGTCTTTTAGCAAGATCGGAGGTTTTTTTGGTATCTTCTTTAGTGGTTTTCTTAGAGAACAATTTAGCAAAAAAGCATTTAACTTTAAAGAAAATGCTGCCTTTATTGGCAAGACTAATGGTGTGCTCTAAGTTAATTGGTACCGCTGGTTTTTCAGGGGTAACTTTTGCTACTTCGGATTTTTCAGTCAAGACCGGTTCAGGAGCGGTTACCACTTCATAACTGCTTCCTCGGTTTTTAATTGCTTCATGAGCTTTTAGTCTTTTGATCTTGTATTTTGGAGTTTGGAGATATTGATTGGGTAGAACTATTATTTCTACTTTTAATCTCTTTGATATTTCTGAGATTACTTCCCTTTTTTCGTTTAACACAAAGGTGGCTAGATCAATTGGTAATTGTACATGAATTTCAGCAGTGTCTTTTTTAAGTGCATCTTCCTCGATAAGTCTTACGATAGATGAAGCAAGTGATTCTATGCTTCTGATCGTACCTTGGCCATCGCATCTTGGACAGGATACTTGCACAGTAGATCCTAGGTGCGATCCTAATCTTTGTCGCGACATTTCGAGTAAACCAAAGCGAGTGATATGACCAACTTGAACACGGGCGCGATCATGTTCTAATGCTTCGCGTAACTTATGACTGACATCTTGTTGGTGTTTTACTTTGGACATGTCGATAAAATCAATGACCACCAATCCACCAATATCGCGGATACGTAATTGGCGAGCTATCTCTTCTGCGGCCTCTAAGTTGGTGTTAAAAGCAGTTTCTTCTATGTCACCACCTCCGGTTGCTTTAGCGGAGTTAACATCAATACTGATTAATGCTTCGGTATGATCAATTGAGATCGAGCCGCCGGAAGGTAGTTTAACTACTCGTTGATAGGCAGTTTCAATCTGATTTTCAATTTGATAGAAGCTAAATAAGGGGGTATCGCTATCATACAATTTTACCTTATTGGCAAAATCGGGTTTGGCTTGCTCGACATAGAGTTTGGTTTTTTCAAATAACTCTTTGTTATCAACCAAAATCTCTACAATATCTTGCCTTAAATAATCGCGAATGGCTCGCATCACTGCGTCTCCTTCTTGGTAGATAAGAGCAGGGGTTTGAGTATTAGGTAACACTTCTCCAATAGCTTGCCAGCGGGCGAGCAGTGAATCTAGGTCCCATTTAAGTTCTTGATGAGACTTGCCAACCCCAGCGGTTCTTACAATTAATCCCATTCCTTCTGGGACATTTAGGCTTTGGAGTAGATCGCGTAATTCGTCTCGTTCTTTACCTTCAACTCGACGTGATATCCCGCCAACACGTGGGTCATTGGGCATTAAAACTAGATATGATCCGGCCAGGCTGATAAAGGTAGTTAATGCAGCACCCTTGTTGCCGCGCTCTTCCTTATCAATTTGTACTAAGACTTCTTTACCTTCGGTGAAGATATCCCTAATGCCAAGATTAGCAAATGATTCATTTGCATGTTCAGGTTTTAGGTAAGACCTTGCTACCTCTTTAAAAGGTAAAAAGCCATGTTTGTTTGCGCCATAATCCACAAATGCGGCTTCTAAGCTGGGTTCAACCCTAGCTATTCTTCCTTTGTAAATATTGGCCTTTTTTTGTTCTAAACCAGCTTGTTCAATATCTAGATCGTATAACTTCTGTCCTTTAACCAAAGCAATGCGCACCTCATCCGCATGAGTTGCGCTGATGAGCATCTTATTCATTTTTTATAACTCTTTAAATTAGGGTACTATTTTTTTATCGTCACAGGTTAAATGTTCGCCGTTTTCAAACGGTCTAAATAAGCTAGCATATCTCTGTGTGCCTGATTTCAGGCGATGCCTAGCTTCTGTTTCCCTGATAAATTTATCAAAAAAGCACCTAGTTAATCCCTGCAAGAAAATCATTTTTATTTATCTCTTGCCTTTAGCCTAAAACAATGGTTATTTTTAGGTTTAAATAAAACTGTAATTTCAAATATAAAAACTTTATAATTAGTAAGTTACAAATGTTCCTGGATACAGTTTGGCGTAAGTTACTATTAATGTCAGTAAAATGCAATAGTTATCGTTTTTAGGGTTAAGTATTTGAAAGAAAACAATAAAATCAAAGCGGCGACCAGATATTTGTTAGTCAGCGAGGATGAATCCCCTCAAAGATTAGATAACTTCTTGTTTAATAAGTTAAAAAATATTCCTAAGAGTCGAATTTATCGCATGATTCGTGGTGGCGAAGTTAGGGTTAACAAGAAAAGAATTAAACCGCTTTATAAATTACAAGCAGGAGATGAGCTAAGAATTCCGCCACTTTTTGAGATTGAGTCTCAGGGTGCTACAACCAAGCCGAGCTCTAGCTTGATTAACCTATTGTTAAATAATATTATTTTTGAAGATAAAAAAATTATTGTGCTTAATAAACCGCCAGGGGTTGCTTCTCATGGTGGTAGTGGGATTAATTTTGGAGTAATTGAAGCGCTAAGAGAGGCAAAAGATGGGTTAAAAGATTTGGAACTAGTGCATAGGTTAGATCGAGATACCTCGGGCTGTATGATTTTGGCTAAAAAAAAGAGCGTGTTAAGAGAGTTGCACCGACTGATTATGGATCATAAAATTTTAAAACGGTATCTATTGTTGGTTAAGGGAAAGTGGTTGGGTGGTAAAAGGGTAGTCAGTTTGCCTCTAGTAAAAAATAATTTAAAATCTGGGGAAAGGATGGTGATAGTGAGTGAAAGTGGTAAGGAGTCTACCACTATTTTTAGGCCTATTAAGGTTGGAGACAAGATGTCGTTAGTTGAAGCAGAATTAAAAACAGGACGTACGCATCAGATTCGTGTTCATGCTGCCAAAATTGCTTATCCTATTGCAGGAGATACCAAGTATGGCGATCCTGATTTTAATCAAGAGATGAAAAAGCATGGATTAAAGAGGATGTTTTTACATGCTAGCAAGTTAGATTTTTATTGGGAGGATGGTGTTAGAGCTAGTTTTAAAGCAGAGATTGGTAATGATCTTAAAATGGTGCTGACTTAACAACTAAATGAGTAGACGACGGTTGTATAATCCTAAAAACAGCAGTTAAAACCTACTGTGCTTGATTAATATATTGAAGATAGAAATTATCTTTTGAGATCTACCGATTAGTACGTTTTTTTAAGCCACAACGTGGCAAAATAACAATAGCAAGGGTGACAAACCGCAAAGCGGTGAATGAAACCTAGTTGAAATGGCACCCGCAAGCCCGCGCCCTGAATGGGCGCAATATTATTTACTGTTTCTTGGGAGAGCGATAAACTTTTGCTCCAAGAGCGGTTAATTTTTCTTCAATAGATTCGTAGCCGCGGTCGATGTGATAGATGCGATCTACTACAGTTTCACCTTCGGCCATTAGCGCGGCAATTACTAGGCTGGCTGAGGCTCTTAAATCAGTGGCCATGACTTGCGCGCCCACTAATTTATCTTTGCCGATAACTGTGGCTGTATTGCCATGTAAAGTAATATCTGCACCAAGTCGCATCATTTCTTGCACATGCATGAAGCGATTTTCAAAGATATTTTCTACTATATTAGCTGTGCCATCACTAAGACAGTTCATAGCAAGTAGCTGAGCTTGCATATCGGTTGGAAAGCCAGGATATGGCGCGGTGTAGATATCAACCGCTTTGGGACGTTTTCCATGCATATTTAACTCTAGCCAATTATCCCCAGATTCAATAGTTGCACCAGCAGCAACAAACTTTTCTAATACTGCAGTCATATCTAATGGCGCTACGTTTTTTAGTTTAACTCTGCCTCTAGTTAAAGCTCCGGCAGCAAGATAAGTTCCAGCTTCGATACGGTCTGGCATTACGGTATATTCGCCGCCATGTAAAGATTCTACGCCATCGATAACTAAAGTGTCAGTGCCAATACCGGAAATGCGAGCTCCCATGGTATTTAAAAAATTGGCTAGATCACATACCTCCGGTTCTCGTGCTGCGTTTTTAATAATCGTACGTCCACTAGCTAAAACTGCTGCCATCAGAATATTTTCAGTGCCAGTTACTGTAACCATATCAGTTACAATTTCTGCTCCTTGCAATTTACCATCAACTGTAGCCTCTACATAACCATTCTGCATTTCGATCTTTGCTCCTAGTGCAGCCATTCCCTTGAGGTGCTGATCAATCGGGCGAGCGCCAATAGCGCAACCTCCAGGTAATGAAACTTTAGCTTGGCCATTTTTACCCAAAAGTGGTCCAAGTACTAGCACAGAAGCACGCATTTTTTTTACTAGATCATACGGGGCAGTAAAACTTTTTAAGTTACACGCATTAATCTCAAGTGCAGATGAATCATGAATGGTAACTTCCGCACCCAGATTGCTTAGCAGTTCTAATGTCGTCATTACATCATGTAGTTGTGGAACATTATGAATTACAACTGGTTTATCAATTAATAATGTTGCCATCAAAATTGGTAAGGCTGCATTTTTGGCGCCTGAAATTTTAATTTCACCGTTTAGTTTGTGACCACCCACAATGATTAGTTTATCCATCTTTGCCTCTAGTTAAAAAGAAGTTTAAGTGAAGCATAACCTTCAACTCTCGTCAATTAGCTAGACTAAAAATTATTGATGATCGCAGAGTAAAGTTTACCCTTTTTATTAACCATATAAACCTTAAGCCCACCGAACTCGTTAATATACGACGAAATCGATTTTTACCTCTGCCTAGTATGGAATTTTTGTAGCATTCATCATCGGAGCAGGAAATGTTGAGCTTGTCCCATTGCCAATTATAATTTTCATTGCTGTCTATCGATAATTTGCCAAGCATCACCTCTTTAGCGGTAATCAAGAATGCTAGTGGTTCTTCACTGCCTTTGGTGATAGAGATGGACTTTATCTTTTCTTGAGGCGAATCATTATTAATTTTGATTAATTTCTCCTTTTTTGCTAGATACACATTATCTCTTAATATAAAATAGCAAGCCTTAGATAATTTGTTTGCTATAGTTTTTAATGCTATTACACGCATCGTCTTACTTAACTTGCGTTGATAATATTTTTTAATCTCAGGATAGCTATTAATCGCATGATTGCTTGCTTCAATAAATGCCCAACTTAAATATGCATTCCCATTTTTACGATTATTTACTCCTTTCTTTCTTTCGTTACTTACTCGTTTGCTTTCTACGCATCTACAGTAAGAGCTGTAATTACCAACCGACCCAAATCTTTTAATATCTCCAGTTTCAAGCAAAATTGTCATCGCTCTGTGTCTGTCGCCCCGCGGTACGAAGTGACTGCATGCTTGGGCGCAGCCTGAGCGGCACGAAGTGACCGCGGGGGCCAGTTATTTTAAAATTTACCTCTAAAGCCATGAAAAAACGAAATTTTTTAACCATGGTGATCTAATTAGAATAAAACCCGGCCTTCCCCGGACTAAAAAAATCTAGTATGATCAGACAAGTTATTTAACTAAGGAACAATATGCGTTGCGTTTCATTTTGCCCCACAGAGAGTTATAGTTTAAACAAGATTTCGGTCTTTTTTCGTAGTTTAGGCTATATAGTCAAACAATATCGTAAGGTTCTCCACCTTAGCTATCCTGCTAAAAATCACGATATCTTTGTTTTTGCCTATGGTTGTTTTGTAGCCTGGGGGATGAATAGTAAGGAGAAAAGGGTTCTGCTTGAGCAGCTTAAACCATTTTCTATCAATCCGTTGACAACGATTGAAGCCAATAAATTTGTTTATCGCTACGGGATTCGTACTGAGATTACTAGCCATGAAAGATTTAATATAGATATTATTACTTTGGAATCAGATAGCCCTCAATTAAAGCTGGCGCTTGCTTACGGGCTTGCTCAGTCGATTCAACTTGAATCATACGAAAGCGCTCTTCAAAAAACTATTGATTATAATTCTCATTACCCACAGCAGATTGCAGCAAAAGGTAGAATATCTCTGTCACAAAAAGAGATATCTAAAAAGATGGGGCAGATCTTTTTGGCGCGTAGCCACGTTAATCTCAATAGCGAATATCTTGCTGCTCCTGAATATTTTTGGGAGCACCCCAATTTTGAAGGTTGCTATAATATCAGTAAAAAATTTTTGGATATATCTAGCCGAGTAGAGGCGCTGAATCAAAAACTAGATGTCTTGCACGAACTATTTGATATGTTAAATAGTCAGCTGCAATATCGTCATGCTAACCTACTAGAGATGGTAATTATTTTGTTAATTTTTATCGAAATTGTGATTAGTTTGGCCGAAAAATTTATTTAAATTTATGGATAATAATATGCCGCAAAACTTTTATGACCATCTGAGTGAAGAGTTAAAAAAACTTGAGGAAAATGGCCTTTATAAACAGGAGCGAGTCATTACCACGCCACAGTCGGCAATAATTAAAACTGTAGGTGGAAATCCTGTGATCAATATGTGTGCCAACAACTATCTTGGTTTGTCCAATAATCAAGAACTAGTAGCTACTGCTAAACGAGCTCTTGATACTTATGGTTTTGGTTTGTCATCGGTGCGTTTTATCTGTGGTACGCAGGATATTCACAAGGAATTAGAAGGACGTTTAAGCAAATTTTTAGGTACTGAAGATACTATTCTTTATTCTTCATGTTTTGATGCTAATGGTGGACTATTTGAAACCTTGTTTGAAAGTGAAGATGCTATTATTAGTGATGCTTTAAATCATGCTAGCATTATCGATGGTATTAGGCTTTGTAAAGCGCAAAGATTTCGTTATAACAATAATGACATGGCAGATTTAGAGCTTAAGTTGAAAGAGGCAAATGGCTGCCGATTTAAAATGGTGGTGACTGATGGAGTTTTTTCCATGGATGGTATTATCGCCAATTTACCTGCAATCTGTGATTTGGCAGAAAAATATGGTGCACTAGTGGTGGTTGACGACTCTCATGCAGTAGGTTTTATTGGCGAAAATGGTCGCGGTACTCATGAATATCACAAGGTAATGGATAGAGTAGATATTATTACAGGTACATTAGGTAAGGCACTTGGAGGTGCTTCAGGTGGTTATACCAGTGGGAGAAAAGAGGCCATTAGCTGGCTAAGACAAAGGTCGCGTCCTTATCTTTTTTCTAACACGCTTGCACCAACTATCACCGCTACTTCAATTAAGGTATTAGATATTTTGGAAAGCAGTGCTGACTTAAGATCAAAAGTTAAAAATAATGCTAAATATTTTAGAGATGGTTTGACTAAGTTAGGATTTACTTTGCCACCGGGAGAGCATCCTATTATTCCGGTAATGTTGGGTGATGCTAAACTGGCTAAGATTATGGCAGGCAAGTTATTGCAAGAGGGAATCTATGTCATTGGTTTTTCTTATCCAGTGGTGCCTCAAGGTAAAGCTAGAATTCGTACCCAAGTATCAGCAGCTCATGATCGTGAGCATCTGGATAAAGCATTACAAGCTTTTAGTAAGGTAGGTAAAATTTTAGAGGTAATTAAATAATCATCAATAACTATAAAGAGTAAAACATGAAATCGTTAGCAAAATTAAAGCGCGCACCTGGACTTTGGCAGCAGGATGTTCCGATGCCAGAAGTTGGCTACGATGACGTTTTGATTAAGATCAAAAAAACTGCCATTTGCGGTACAGATTTGCATATCTATAATTGGGACGAGTGGGCCGAAAGGGTGATTCCAGTTCCCATGATTATTGGCCATGAATTTGTTGGTGAAATTGCCAATGTAGGTGAGGGAGTTACCAATTTTAAAATTGGAGATCGGGTTTCTGGCGATGGGCATATAGTTTGTGAAAATTGCCGTAACTGCCGTGCTGGGCGCAGACATTTGTGTAGTAAAAATATTGGAGTTGGGGTAACTAGGCAGGGTTGTTTTGCTGAATATTTGTCAATTCCTGCGGTTAATGCTTACCCAATTCCTCCGCAAATTTCCGATGATTATGCTTCAGTTCTTGATCCATTTGGTAATGCAGCTCATGTTGCTTTATCTTTTGATTTGGTTGGTGAAGATGTGCTTATTACCGGAGCAGGTCCAATTGGTTTAATGGCTGCTGTAATTGCAAGGCATGTTGGCGCACGTAATGTAGTTATTACCGATGTTAATGATTATCGTTTGGGTATTGCTAAAAAGATGGGTTTTAATCAAGCGCTTAATATTAAGCACAAGACATTAGAAAAGGCGATGAAAGATCTTGGGATGCAAGAAGGATTCAGTGTTGGGTTTGAGATGTCTGGTAATGCACAGGCTTTCAATATGATGCTGACCAATATGAATAATGCCGGTAAAATTGCTTTGTTAGGGTTTTTGCCAAAGACAACTACTATTGATTGGAATAATATCATTCTTAAAGGGTTATTTGTTAAGGGAATTTATGGTCGAGAGATGTTTGAGACCTGGTATAAGATGATTGCATTATTACAAAATGGCTTAAACATCGATCCAATTATTACCCATCGTTTTCATGTTGATGATTTTGAAAAGGGATTTGAGGTGATGAATAGTGGACAAAGCGGTAAAGTTATTTTGGATTGGAGTTAATTGATTCTTGGGGTGTGCTGTCGCACACCCCAATTGTGTGGCTAGCGAGCTTTTTCTCGATTAATTCTCAGCAGTGCTTTTAATTTTCGATAATCGTCTTTTTTCATAGTGTCTTTGAATATTGATAAACTAAATTTTTGGTTATTAGTTAGTGACCTAACCTGCAAGATAATTACCATGTTGGATACAAATACTGGGTAAATAATAGAGACCAAAAAATATTTGCCAGATTTATTTTTAATCATCCAGATTCCTTCACTATCACAACCAATCTCGATTAATGAACTGTTGTTTAATAAAAAAACCTCTTTTCTTAGAAAAAAGAAAAACCTTAGTAAAAGAGATGTCATTAAACCTAATTTAAGAGCAGGGATAGTTGATAAAATACTAGCTATACCTATGGCTCCTAAATAGAAAAACATCCCTAAAATCAAAGAGATTTTAGATGGACAAAGTTTAAATCTATACTGCATTTTAACAATATGATAGAGTGTACATTAATTATTCTAATTATTAACTTAAAACAAGTGGAGTACAACAATGTATAAAGAACTAAAGGAAAAAGTACTAGTTAAGGAGAAGTGGAGGCACGGGTTATTGTTGCTGGTATTTTTTGTGATTAAATATATAGTGTCTATGTTGATTAATTTGATAGCAATATTTCAATTTTTTCATGATCTATTGTTGGATAAGCCCAATGATAAATTATTGGATTTTTCTAAGCGCCTGAATAACTATCTGCTCCAGATTGTTAATTTCTTGACTTTTAATTCATTAGCTAAGCCATTTCCTTTTTCTGATTGGTCTTAAATTAATATTATTAGTTAAGCTGCATTATTTTAGAAACATTAATAATTGATTTGAGGCATAAGATGAAAGATTATTCTTTATTGATTTTTGATTGGGATGGGACTTTGGTAGATTCTAAGGGTTTGGCAATTGAATCTACCCAAATGGCTGCTCGTGATTTGGATTATCCAGTTCCTGATGCTGAAATAGTGGCACAACATTTTGGTTTAGAGTTAGAAGAGATGTTAAGTAAGTTATTTCCATACGGTGATTTAGATAAGCTTGCTGAGCATTTTTACCAACATTTCTCAGAAGAAAAATTAGCGCATAATTTTTTTAGCAATGCAATTGAAACTTTAATTTATCTCAAAACTAAGGGATACCAGTTGGCTGTTGCTACTAATCGTGCACGCGAAAAATTAAATCAGGCGCTCGCTATGACCAATACTGCCAAATTATTTTCAGTTACTAGGTCTGCTGATGATGGTGCGAGGAAACCAAATCCAGCTATGGTTTTAACTATCTTAGAAGAGTTAAGAGTGCATAATAAAGACGCTTTGATGATTGGTGATACGATCTTCGATATGCAGCTTGCTCATAATGCTGCTATTGATGCTTTGGCGGCTTGTTATGGCCACGGGACCAGATTACAGTTAGCGGCATTTAATCCGGTAGGTTTTATTGATAACATTAAAGAGTTACAAAATATTTTTTAGTTCTAATTGAGGTGGTTTATGCGTGACAATGGTTTTAAGGCAATCAAGATTTCAGATCGAGTTTATTGGGTGGGTGCGATAGATAATGAAATCAGGGATTTTCATGGTTATAGTACCAGTCGTGGTACCACCTATAATGCTTTTTTGATTATGGGTAGTAAGCCAATTTTGGTTGATACCGTAAAAGCGCCTTTTTTCGACGAGATGATGTCAAGAATTAGATCGGTAATTGACCCTGAGCAGATAGCTTATATTATTTCTAATCATGCCGAAATGGATCACTCAGGTTGTTTATTACCTACTATTGAACTGGTTAAACCAGAAAAGATTTTTGCTTCTAAGATGGGGATTGTAGCATTAAACGCCCATTTTCATGACAAAATAGCGGCAACCGAGATCAATAGTAATGAAGAGTTTTCCCTAGGAGACGCCAAGTTTAAGTGTATTGAAACACGCATGTTACATTGGCCAGATAGTATGTTCACCTATTTTGTTAATGATAAGATTTTATTTTCTCAAGATGGTTTTGGGATGCATTTTGCTACCCATAAAATCTTTGCTGATCAAAATGAAAGATATGTTTTGAGATACGAAGCAATGAAATATTTCGCGAACATTCTTTCGCCGTATACCAGTTTTATCGAGAGGCTATTTGATGCTTGGCCCAAATTTAATTTGGAGATAAATATTTTAGCTCCCGATCACGGTCCACTTTGGCGTGACCGCGGTGATATTGACTGGATTTTAGGATTATGGCGTGGTTGGGCGCGCCAGGAAGCTACGGACAAAGTGGTGATTTGTTACGATACGATGTGGGGTAGTACTGCTAAAATGGCCGATGCTATCGCAGATGGAGCATCAGGCGGTGGGGCTAGCGTTAAAGTGATGCCGATGTCGGGATTTCATCGTAGTGATATTGCGACTGAACTTTTAGAGGCGGGTTCTTTGGTGGTAGGTTCGCCAACAATCAATAATCAGATTTTTCCAACTTTAGCTGATTTACTTTGTTATCTTAAGGGTTTAAAGCTAAAAGATTTGACTGGTCAAGCTTTTGGATCATTTGGTTGGTCGGGAGAAGCGACCAATATCATTCAAGACAACTTAAAAGAGATGAAAGTTGATTTAGTTGGTGCTCCGGTTAAGGCAAGATATGTACCTGATGAAGCTTGCTTTAAAAGCTGTTGTGCATTAGGTAAAGATATTGCTAGGGGGGTGGTTAAATGATTACGTATAATAACAGTATTGATCTCAATGCCTTAAATAAGATTCAGTATGGGGTTTTTATTGTCTCTTCATTTTTTGAGGATAGGCTCAATGCTCAAATTGCAACGGTGGTATTTCAGGTTACTTGTGCGCCAGTACAAATTGTAACCTGTATCTGTAAAGAAAATTTAACCCACCAGTTTATTAGCAGTAGTAAGTCATTTGGGGTCTCAATTTTATCTCAGAATGCTGATCTAAAATTTATCGGACGATTTGGCTTTCGTAGTGGTAGGGATTTAGACAAGTTCGCTGGAATAAATTATCAACAAATAACCACAGGTTCCCCTCTTGTTTTAGATAACAGTGTTGGTATATTAGATCTTAAGGTGGTGAGCCAAGTTGATGTAGGCACCCATACTTTATTTGTTGGTGAGCTTGTTGCGGCCAGTGTTTTAAACGATACTCAGCCGCTAAGCTATGATTATTACCATCGAGTGATTAAGGGTAAAACTCATCAGAATGCACCAACTTTTATGATGAAATAGTTTATTAATTAATAATGGAGCAACGTATGAAAAAATACTCTTGTGACGTTTGTGGTTATGTTTATGATCCAGCGGTGGGTGATCCAGATAGCAATATTGCGCCAGGTACCTCATTTGAAGATCTACCTGCAGATTGGGTTTGTCCAATTTGTGCCGTTGGTAAGGATGAGTTTACTGCTTTAGATTCATAATTTATTATGCCGACCTATTGTATCGGTGATCTTCATGGCCATCTTGATCAATTAAAGCAGATATTAAAAATTATCGACTATGATCAAGAGCGAGATCAGTTATGGTTTACTGGTGATTTAGTTAATCGCGGTCCTAGGTCGCTTGATACCTTGCGTTTTGTTAAGGGATTGCCTAATACTAAGGTGGTGCTTGGTAATCACGATATTCATCTGATCAATTTTTATTATCAAGTAGTAAACTTTGAGGTGGAGCACTTAAAGGAAGTTGTTATCGCTCAAGATGCTGAAGAGTTAATCAGTTGGCTAAGATACAGGCCGCTATTTTACTACGATTCAAGGCGTCAGGTTGCATTGTCACACGCTGGTATCTATCCTGGTTGGGATTTAAGTGAATCACTAGTTTATGCCCAAGAGGCAGAGTCGATGCTGGCCGGTGATAATTATCTAGATTTTTTAAATAATATGTATGGTGATGCTCCTGCTAATTGGGATAGATCACTTACCGGTTGGGATAGATATCGTTTTATTATTAACACTTTTACTAGGATGCGTTTTTGTAGTTTGGATGGTAGTTTAGAATTTGAGCATACCGGTCCAGATGATAAAGCGCCGGTTGGTTATCTACCCTGGTTTAAAATTCCTTGGCGCAAGACCAAAGAAAACAAACTTATCTTTGGGCATTGGGCAGCGCTGGAGGGAAGGGTGGATGAACCAAATGTTATTGCTCTAGACACCGGATGTGTCTGGGGTAAATCTTTAACTGCATTTCGAGTAGAAGATGGGATGAGGTTTAGCTGTGATTGTAGTTGTGAGAGTTGTGAGCTATGTTAGGCATTTTGCTCTGAAGTTAGATATATATTAACTAGGGGAGGATAAGCTTTATGATGATAAACAAAAGATCACCAAATAAAAATTTGTTTAAGTCGCTATCTTATGCTTTATGTGGTTTTGCCGCTATTTGGCAGAGAGATATTGCTTTTAGAAGGGAAATTATCTTATCTATTTTTATCTTTCCTTGTGGTTTGTGGCTTGGTGTAACAACGCTTGAGAAAATTATCTTGATCGCTTGTTGGTTTTTGGTGTTAATTGTGGAAGCGATTAATTCTAGTATAGAAAATATCGTTGATCGAATTAGCTTAGAGGATCACCCGTTATCTAAAGATATCAAAGATATCAGCGCTTTTGCCGTACTGCTTACTATAATAAGCGCCGTAGTTATCTGGGCTATTGTGTTGGTTGGTTGATTTTATTTTAAAAATGTTGACTTTTTGCTGGTTTTGTACAAAAATGCAATATGATTGCATTTTTGTATGAGGAAAGTATGTACAGGTCTAGAACGCTAAGTAAAGTAATAGAAAAATCATCACAGGGATTTAAAGCCATTATGGTAAGTGGTATGAGGCAAATTGGTAAGACCACGTTTTTGAAGCATATAGGTGAAAAAGATAGGTCATATGTAACACTTGATAACCCTAATGATTTATTGATGGCAAGACAAGAGCCGCGGTTTTTTTTACAAACATATAAACCTCCTGTGTTAATTGATGAAATACAATATGCTCCTGAAATTTTACCTTACATAAAAATGTTTGTTGATGGAGCTGATAGTAATGGTCAGGTTTGGATGACAGGTTCACAACAATTTTTGTTAATGCAAGGAGTAACAGAAACCTTAGCAGGCAGAGTAGCGATTTTTGATATGTTGGGTTTTTCTCTTTACGAAAGAGAGGGCATTGGTGCTGAGCAAAAGCCTTTTTTACCTTCGTTGGCAGTTACCTCTAAATTAAAAAGTTATGATTTGGGAGATACTTTTAAGATAATTTGGAAAGGTTTTTTTCCTCAGATGGTATTGGCTGATGATAGTCAGTGGTCTATTTTCTATGGATCATATTTAAAAACCTATTTGGAAAGAGATGTTAGGCAGTTATTAAAAGTCGGCGATCAAATGACCTTTTTAAAGTTTTTGAAAGTGGTAGCGGCAAGAACGGCGCAGGAGTTAAATGTGGCAGATATTGCCAGAAATGTTGATATTGCTCCCAATACTGCCAAAAGTTGGCTTTCTATTTTAGAGGCATCAGGAGTTATCTATCTTTTACAGCCTTATTTTAATAATATCTCTAAACGAGTAGTGAAAAAGCCAAAACTTTATTTTACCGATACGGGTTTGTGTGCTTTTTTAACTGATTGGAAAACACCAGAAACTTTGGCAACAGGCGCCATGAGCGGAGCATTTTTTGAGACATTTGTTGTGATGGAAATTTTGAAATCTTATTATCACAATGGCGAATCACCATCAGTTTATTACTATCGAGATAATGCAGGAGTTGAAATTGATCTATTAATTAGTACAGATGGATTATTACATCCAATTGAAATCAAAAAAACCAGTAATCCATCCAAAGATATGGTAAAGAACTTTAATATATTAGAAAAACTAGGTTACAAGGTGGGCTATGGATGCTTAATTTGTCTAACTGACAAAATGCGGCCTTTGACAGAAAACATCAACGCTATATCTATTTGGGATATTTAAATTTGCTGTTAAAAATGTAACGACAAGCCTATTTTTATTTGATGTGAGCTATTATTGTCTAAGCTGTAATCATATTGTTTACCGCTGCTGCTAAAGGAGTTGCTGAGTTTTTTGTATTTGCTATACAAGTACTCTCCTCTGATAGATAAGCTTTCTAGCATAAAATATTCTATTCCTAGTCCTGCACGTAACCCAATGGCAAATTTATTGATTTTATCAGTTGCGCCACTAGAGCTAGCAAATTTCAGATTAAACCAACTACTTGCCATGCCTAGACGAGCGTAAAAGAGCAGATCTCTCGCTCTTACTAGATAGCCAGGAATAATATCTAAAGCGAAGGTAACTGGCTGTTTTAAAGAGATAGCGGTATCTTGGCTGCTGACATGTAGCGCCATATCTCGACCAATAAAGTTATAGGCAGCACTTAACTCTCCACCAAGATAAAGATGTTGGAAATTTCTGCCATATCCGCCATAGAGGCCGATTTGATAGTTGGGTATTTTACGGCTTTCTTCTCGAATATCGGTATCAATTTGAACTCGTGGCTTTAAAGATGTGATGGCGGCACCAAGGTCCATTCCAAAGTAACCAGATGATTCACCCTCCATGGGGGCCAAGGTGGCATAATAGCTTTCTTGTTCTTTAGGTGCTGGGTAATTTGTTTGGTCTTGATCAAACATTTTGCTAAAATCATCTGCCCATACAGAGTTGGCAGCCAGCAGGCAGGGAATAATGATTTTTATTATCAGTTTTAACATATCAACTCCGTGTTAGTTACGTGGATATAATAGCTGATGATTAGTACAATAGCAAAATAGATATGATGAAGAATATTAAAATTGGAATTGCATCTGGTAAAGATGTAGATAATAACCAAGCGCAAATGCTAGCAGCAAAATTGGGCTTGCCTTTGGTGGAGCCACAATCATTTTCTAGTCAATATGATTATTTGTTATTAGCTACTTGCGATCACCTAGAGTTACGACAAAATAGTAAATCTAAGGTTAGTCCTATCATGATCGATTTTTTATCTAAAGAATTACGCAATCGTTTACGATCTTTAAATAAAAAAAATGAACTAATAGCAAAGGCAGTAGGGCTTGGTAGAATTAAGAAAGCTATTACGATATTGGATGCTACCGCTGGTTTTGGTACTGATGCTTTTATTTTGGCTTCGTTAGGATGCAAAGTAGTTATGCTTGAACGTTCTCCGATTATCTATTGTCTATTGGTCGATGCTCTGCAACGTTTAAAAAATTGTGCTTATCCGCAAGCTGGTAGTATGCAGGCATATCAGATCGATGCTTGCTATTATTTGGCTCTAGTTGTTCGGGGTGTTTATGATAAACCAGAGGTAATCTATTTGGATCCTATTTACCCACAAGATGAAAGGACTGCTTTAAATAAAAGAGCAATGAGAATATTACGTGATTTAGTTGGTGATGATTTAGATGCTGATCAGTTACTTGATCTATCTCTCAAGAGCGCTGTCAAACGGGTGGTAGTCAAGAGGCCTAAGTTAGCTAGCTATCTTGGCGGGGTAAAGCCCACATTACAATTTTTTGGCTCAAGCTCTAGATACGATATTTACCTAGTAAATTAATTAGTGAGGCAAGAGATGCTCGAAGTAATATTTCATTTCTGCAATTGAATCATAGATGTCACTTAGTGCTTGATGTCTAGTTTTTTTTCTAAATCCTTTGGCGATTTCTGGATATTTACTTTTCGCGATAATTTTTAATACGCTGACATCAAGGTTACGATAGTGAAAATATTTCTCCAAGGTAGGCATGTAGTTATAGAGAAAGCGTCTATCTTGACAGATAGTGTTGCCACACATTGGTGATTTGGCCTCTGGAACATATTGTTTTAGAAAATCTAATGTTAGCTGCTCAGCTTTACGGGCGGTTATTTTGCTTTTTTTAACTCGATCAGTTAACCCAGAGGAGCCATGTTGTTTTGTGCACCACTCATCCATTTTGGCAAGAACTCTATCACTTTGGTGAATAGCCATAGCTGGACCTTCCGCAATAACTTCCAGATTTTTATCAGTTACTATGGTGGCTATTTCTAGGATCTTATCGGTATTTGGATCAAGACCGGTCATCTCCAGATCGATCCAAATTAAATTGTGTTGACTTAATTTCATTTTCTTATTGTACTAAAAATAAATAGGCGTAAAATCTAACCGTGGACAGTTTAACCTTTTTTGTAATTAAATTGTAGATATTATTTTAAGGAAGGAGTGAATATGATAGCAGCAATCGTGCTTTCCATTATGGCTTATCTGTTCGGGTCTTTATCTAGTGCTGTTCTGGTGTGTAAGTTTTTTAATTTACCAGATCCGAGGCAAGAAGGTTCAATGAACCCAGGAGCCACTAATGTTTTGCGTATTGGCGGCAAGGTGCCAGCATTGATTACGCTTTTTGGTGATCTATTAAAAGGGTTTTTGCCAGTTTTTATTGCCCATCTTGTTGGAGTTGAGGGCTTTTATGTTGGTGTGGTGGCGCTCGGGGCCTTTTTGGGGCATGTTTTCCCGTTGTTTTTTGGTTTTCAGGGTGGCAAAGGGGTGGCAACTTCAATGGGGGCTTTTTTGGCTCTTTCTCCGATAGCAGGGGTAATGATTGGATTATGTTGGCTGATAGTAGCTTTTATTTCTCGCTACTCTTCCTTGTCGGCTTTAATTTCCGCCGTGTTTGCTCCTATTGCTATGTTGATTTTTGCTAAGAGCGGGTATTTTTTACCTGTGCTTGCTATCTCTGCTGTCTTAATTTGGCGACATGCGGGCAATATCCAGAGATTGCGTGCTGGCACAGAAAGCAAAATAAATTTTTAATAAAATATATATTCGCTAATTTTCTTGGCTCTTGTATTGCTTGGCAAATAGCTCGCTGATGCCGGCTTTGGCTAATTCCAGCATTGCAAGCAATTGTTCTTGAGTAAAATTGTTTTTTTCAGCTGTACCTTGAATTTCAACAAAGTTGCCGTCTTCAGTCATGACTACATTCATATCAGTTTCTGCATTGCAATCTTCATGGTAATTTAGATCCAAGATAGTTTGACCATTGTGGATACCGACTGAAATTGCCGCGATGGTTTGCTTGATAATTGGGGTATTTAATTTTAATTTTTTCTCTAAAATTTTGGTAGCATCTTTTAGAGCAAGATAACTGCCAGTAATAGCCGCAGTTCTTGTTCCGCCATCAGCTTGAATTACATCGCAATCGATGGTAATGGTATTTTCGCCAATTAATTCCAAATTGGTAATCGAGCGCAGCGCTCTGCCGATTAATCGTTGGATCTCTAAGGTGCGCCCACCTTGTTTTCCCTTTGATGCTTCGCGGTCATTACGAGTATGGGTAGAGCGTGGTAACATACCGTATTCTGCAGTCAGCCAACCTTTACCGCTATCTTTGAGAAATCTTGGTACTCCTGATATAACCGAAGCGGTACAGATGACTTTGGTATCTCCAAACTCTACCAAGACAGATCCTTCGGCATGTTTAAGGTAATTTTTGGTGATTTTAATTGGGCGTAATTCATTTGGTGCGCGTTTATCTGGTCTCATATTTTTCCTTGGGTGGTAAAAAATTATTATACATTGTTTTTAGGATTATATATCATCACACTCAAACTGTGAAAATTATTTAGGGGTATTTATGATCCAGAGTATGACAGCGTTTGCACGAATTTCAGGCCAAGTTGGAATTAACTCTGTTACTTGGGAGCTTAGGGGGGTTAATCACCGCTATTTTGACTGTGCTCTTAAGCTACCAGAATCCTTTCGGCAATTTGAAACTGAGGTTAGAACAAGATTGCAGCATAAATTACGTCGTGGCAAGATTGATTGTAGTTTGAAACTCTCGCGGTCAGAAGAGGTGTCTGGTCATATCATATTAGATCAACATATGATTGCTAAATTAGCGGATACTGTTAAGGAGCTTGAAAAACATTTGCCAGTTGCTGATGTTGATCCTATTAGAATTTTAAATTGGCCGGGGGTATTACAAGAAGTAGAGTATGATCTTGCTAAAGATAGTGATGGGATATTTTTGTTATTTGATAATTGTTTGTCTGAGATGGTAGTCGCGCGAGAACGCGAAGGGAATGAGCTAGCCAAATTATTTAAAGAAAGATTACAAAAGATTTTAGTAATAGTTGGTAGTGTAGTTCACAAAATGCCTTTAGTGATAATTGCCCAGCGCCAAAAGCTTGAAAAGCGTCTAGCCGAGGTAGTAGATAGTTTGGATCAAAATCGTCTTGAGCAAGAGATGGTTTATTTTGTGCAACGGATTGATGTTGCTGAGGAATTAGATCGTCTGGCTGCGCATACTAAGGAGGTATTGAGAATAATTGATCAAGATGATGATGCAGGTAAAAAGTTAGATTTCCTTATGCAAGAGCTTAATCGTGAAGCAAACACATTAGCTTCTAAGTCTAGTGATCTTGAAATTACTCAGGCTGCAGTTGAGCTAAAAGTTTTGATTGAACAGATGAGAGAGCAAGTGCAGAACGTGGTTTAGTTTGCTCTTATGTTCTAAGCTGTATTTTATCGTTCAAAGAGGCCGTACTGTTTTATGATTTCTTTGAATAAGATTGTTTTTTTATCAAATATCATCAGCCGCTTTATCGGTTCTTTGGATGTTTTTGATAGCAAATAATAGCATTAATGAAAATTTTTTGACTAACCAAAAAAAAATTGGATAAAATGCCTCTCTACTATGGGTTTACCTAGTAAGGGATTGGAAAATTAAGGAATAATAAAGGAGATTTAAAATGAAAGCTTGGATTTTAAGAAGGATTTTGAATTGAAGAATTATAAAGCACATCCTTCTATTAAAGGCGAGATAT
>CAZTPH010000002.1:0-32292 GCA_964614705.1 uncultured Coxiellaceae bacterium | reverse complement strand
GAGTAGGGATATTGAAATTGATGTTAACTCTATCAAAAGGATTGGACGAAAATGGGATAATGGCAATGGTCCGTGGATTAGTTTGTTACGATCTTCGAGCATAGATAATTGGAAAATATCACCTACACAATTATTGGCATAGTATGTCATACTAGGAAGCAAATCTGCAAGACGATTGGTGGAAGATTTGTCTATTTGGGATGATGCCAGAAAGTTGTATGCCAAATTCAGGGATATAATAGATCCATTAGAAAAAGAGATCGAAAAAATTGAGGCAGCTCAGCTGCCTGTTTTGTTGCGACTCCGTCTTCCTAGTGAAATCATTAAGATTTTTATTGCAGATATAGCTAACCGACAGCGACAAACAGGAGATTCTTTAGAAAATAGCGAGGCTATCGTTCTTTCTGTTTGCATGCGATATGCTATGTTATTGGATGCTATCTGGTTAGAAGATCGCAGGGATTTCATGCCCAATTTGCTACTTTATATACATCAATTGATAACAAAAAAATTTGATGTGGAACAACAAGATATAAGGACTATACCAGCTCTAGCGATAGAGAAGGTCCTTCCTATAATAGAATATTTTGAGTCGTTGGCTAGAGAACGGGGTTGTTTAGATATTAGGCGCACAATTGAACGAATTGGTACAAAAATTTTCGGCCAAATTCAGTTACATCAGTGAGGAGTAATAAGAAATATACGATCATTTATAGAGCCTTCATCTAAAACTAATCGAGGTGAAGAATCACTGCAAAATATTGCAAAAACAGTAGACAATGTTTTTTCTGACGAAAGAAGATTACAAGAAGATTTTTTGAGAGAAGAAAATTGGCTAGGTAACGTTTGGTATGAACCTAACCATTTTCTAGCACTCTTCGGTTATAATGGAATTAGAGTTGCTAGAAAGGAAACAGAACTAATAGAATCTTTAGGAAACAACATTGGTCAACGGATAACAATAATTGCTTTAAATGTAAATGTCTTATCTAGAACATTTATTGAAGGAGAAAATAATCACTGGGTTGGATTGGTTATTAACAGAAGCGAGAGTGGCGATATAACGGGTGTTAGATACATTGATCCCATGGGATTCCCAGTATCTCGTGAAATTGAGGACACTGTAAAAAGAGAATTAGGTTTAGATGAGCAATTTCAAATAGAGCAAATTTTTAGCCGAAGCAATCATTCCCAATATGCAAAAATCAGAACGATAAATAGTATTATATGCATGGAAGGTAACGACCGCGACTGCGGCCCTTTTTTAGTTGAAGCTTTCAGAACAATTCTTCAGGGTAATACCCCGGTCTATGGCCAAATCAGTCTAGAAGCCTCTGAAAATTTAGGCCGAGAGCTGCGTACCGCACAAAGAAATGAGGTGTTACGGCAACTAAACTTAAATTCAGTGGCAATCGAGGAAGTTGGTTCAAATTCTGATTCAGATCCCCCAACACAAGAACTATAATATGTGATCGTTATTTATTTTTGGTGCTGCAATTCCAGCTGCATCTAACATCGCATCCGTAGCTTTATTCATCGATTCTCTGATTGAACCCCTTTACACTGTCGCTACCGTAATCTAAACCCGCTTACAATCTCAGAGACAAAAGGATTAACCGCATCTTTAGTGGTAAGCAAATACTTCACAGCATTACCATTCAGTTCAAAAGTTAATTCAAACTTCTGCGTACTATTATGCCAGGCAGCAAGCCCAATTTTATCCAGTAACCTAAACCACGCCCACGGACCAAACTCAGATGAGGTGATAAATTTTCCTTGACTATCGACAAAACTAAAAGTTACCGCTTCAGCCTTTGGCCCAGGCCATTCTAAGGTTTGGGTGGGCTTATTGTCATCATTTAAATAAACCACTTTTTGCCCATCAAGATGCAGACTAAAACTCTGTGTATTTGGTGTCATAGCAACAGGCTTAAGATCAAACATCACCTTCGGAGCTGCACCTTTTAACGGATAAAAGATCTTTTGAATTAATGCTGCACGCAAGAATACCTCTAGCAGATCAGCTGGAAAATCAAGCTTATGTCCATCTATCTCTTGCCATTGCCAATTGGCTTTATCGATTTTAATTATTGGCTCAATATAATTGTTAAAAAAGTTATCCATCAATCCATAGGGAGCAAAAAATTGATTAAAATCTTTTAATGATACCTCTTCTTTACTCTGGTTAAATAACGGATATCGATTATCCAAAGTCTTGCGATAAACTGGAATGATATCTTGTTGCAAACGACTACTAATATAGCGATAACTGCTGTTTGCAACTACCCGCCATGCTTTGTCGACAACTTTATTTAGATATTCTCTAACCGGCAAAATCTGTTTGCCGGCAAAATCATGTAATACTGCTATAGGGTTTTCTGCTCCCTTTTGGTGCAGGTATTCAACCAGGGATATAAACGCCACCTGATTTTGATCATTACTTTTACCAAGAGTGTTAAAATAAAGTAACATGCCCTGCAAAGCTTTTCTTACATTCTCTATCCGTACTGCAGAAATATCACCAACCGACCTATCAACCAACTTGGTAAAATCGACAGGCGCTTTCGATACAGCTAAATTATCGGCCGCTACTTTAAGCATTAAAAACAGCGGAGCATCTTTGGAAATAGCTTGCGCCAAAAAGTTCTCAAAATCCGTGATAGTTTCACCGTTAAAATTAGCTTCAGACTTCAGTAATCTTAACCACTCATTAACATAACCATGCAAATATAGATCGCGTAAATTATATAATAAATCAGGCGACGGATCCGCTGCTAGCTCACCTAATACCCAATCATTTTTGGGCAAAGAAACAGCAAATGCACGCAAATCACTTTCAAAGGTTTGGTGAAAAGTATTCTTGAAATAGATGGCTGGAATGGTAATTCCACGTTTTTGATCTAAAGTTTTTCTTGCTATGCTATTTTCAAAAGCCAGATATAACACCTCTGTTCGAACTCGACTTTTTAAGCTATCGCGTACAGCACTGATCAGATTCTGATTTAAATTTATTTTAAATTTGCTTTTAATTACCCTAACCAGATAATCATTAGCTAAACTCTCAGGAATAGTTGGCAAAAAGTCAGACAAGTAACGAGCACACCAATTAATTAAAAGTTGACGATTACCTTTACCTGGCTCTCCAAGAATCAAATAAAGCTGCAAAGTATCATAGATTTTTTTGACATTATTCAACTCCTGACTAGAGATTGCGGCAGCCAGATAACTCTCTACCTTTTCAGCCAAATTAGCCACAAACTGTCGTTGATGCACCTCGGAAAGTTTAAGATAAATCGTCTTGACTTTATTAATCCCAAGCTTTAGCTGCCAAGAATTAGCCTCTTGTTGCAAACCAATAAGATCTTGATAGATACCACTATCTTTAGCTAAGATTTTATTTTGTAAAGTTGGCAAAAGCTTGGTTGCAACTTGAAGATTCTTATGATAGCTGTGATACGCAATAGCGCCAAAAGCGCCAATAATAGCTAATGAAATAGCTACAAGATAAATTAAACCAGAGTTAAACTTAACACTTCTCAACCAGCCAATATCTCTCCGCCTAGTAGACTGCAACCTGATAATATTTTTAAATATCTCTTCAACAAAATAGCTGCGCTGATCTACCACCTCTGGTTTATAACTCAAATCACTACGTAAAGCGAAAGTATCAATTACCAATGACTTAATTGGATCTATGGTTTTTCCATCTTGAATACTGCTAGTAAAATAAACCCCACCTAAAGAGATCTCTTTACTATTAGGTATTTTGCCAATCACCTCAACCAAAAGACCGCGCAGATGATCGAAACTGGAGACGAAATGCTTCACTAAGTGGGACCTGGACTTATCACTGAATCGTTGCAAATTATCGATTAAACGATTATTTAAACCCTGAACCAACTCATTAAATTTTTCTTCAAACTCTAACATTAAATTGCGCGTCCTTCCTCCAAAGGTAATCCCAAACGGCTGCAATCTTTCTAAACCTGTAAGTGAATCAAAAAATTCTTTAAAACCCACAATGCGATCACACTTAGTAAATACCAAATGAACTTTGATTTTTTTTACTATTACCGCCATCTCATAAATGCGTTCACGAATACAAAAGATACTGCGCTTAAAAAGATTTTTATCTTGAATAAAAGCCGGAAGATCTAAGATGGCCAAAGTTCCTACAATTGCTCGCCTACCAAAATATCTTTGTAACAACCTGATAAAACCCTGCCAAATTAGATCATTACGTAATCTGGCGATCTCAGGCTTGGTATAATTACCAGCGGTGTCAATATATAAAGCTTCCCGAGTAAACCAAAAAGAACAATACTTAGTAGGAGTAACTTTTTTAAGCGCTTGATAATTAACATCGATTAAATCTAAACCAGCTTGCGATAAAATGGTGGTCTTACCAAATCGTTCAGGACCTAAAATTAGATAAATAGGTAATTTACTCTTTCCACCAAAATAATTTTTTTTATTGGCCAAAATAAATTTTTTAGCTGCTACTACATCTTCTTTAAGAATCTTTAACTCTTGCCTGGCAAGTTTACGTTCTTTACCACCTAAATTCCCTAACCCAAAAACCATATCTAATCTCCAAAGGTATTAACAACACTATACGACTCTGCAAGCTCTCGATTAAGTTTCAAAGAAGTCCCTAAGTAGATAGCAACTACGGTCAACAAGGTAACCGCAACCAAAGCTACCGAAAATATCCGATCATGAACAGGTTTACGAGCGATAACAACTTGATTTTCATGAGTTTTATCTTGAACTAATAGATTTTTTCGTGCATTACTCCTGTATTGAGTAATCACCTGGTACAACTGATTTGCGATCTGGTCAAGCTCATCTAATCTATTCCGATATTTGCCAATAAACCCTAACTTCAGCGATAAGTAAATCAACTCTAAAAGATCAACTCGATCTCGAATATTTTTTAATGAGTCATCAACGATCACAAAAAACCGCTCACCCCCACTGTCATCTTGGTGAAAAACCTTTAAAAGACTCTCTCCTGGATAGCCATTATTTTGCCACTTACTAATAATAAGCTCGTCCAACAAAGCGCACAAAACATATCTTGCCATTACTACAGCTTGTTCATGGTAATTGGCGGCCTGTGCTTTATGATCAAAAGCCTTAATTTCATGAATCAACTCTTTAAAAAATCTTGCGAAATCATCTGGCGCTACCTCTTCTCTTAATACAGCCACTAAGCTAAAAATATGGTCACTAGCCGCAAGCAGCGGATTGACACCAATATCTGTCGTATAAAGACGCGAACGATAAAAAGAGGCTGTATTGAAAAGCAACGGAGTCGGCCGCTCCTGAGCTATATTGCCTTGAACATTTAAGCTATTAGAGTAATCGTCCATAGGTGGCGTTTAATTTTTATCCAAACCATATTGTTTCAATTTTTTACGTAACGTTCCTCGGTTAATACCAAGCATAACTGCGGCATTACTTTGATTATAGTTGGCATATTTCATTACCGAACCAAATAGTGCAGCTTCTACTTCGCTAATTACCAAATCATAAAGACCAACAATCTTATGGCCATTAATCCGCGTAAAGTACTCTTCGATCTCGTCATTAACACACTTACCCAGTCGTGATCCTTGTTTTACACCAATTGTCATACAAAAATTCTCCACATATTTTAAGGTTTGGGAACATCACTTAGAAAAATTTAAGTTGCTAGAATTTTAACACCGAGTAAAATTAGCGCAACCTAGAAACAAATACAAGGAAAAAAATGAACAAGAAAAACCTAATGTTTTTTATTCTTCTGGCAGTCACACCGACTATCGCCATGGCTGACAACGCCATTTCCGAACTAAAAGCGACTACAATCAATTTATTTCGTCCAAAAATAGGGAAATCACCAAGCTTATTAGTAAAAGATGGCTATTGTATGGGCGAATCTATTGCTACCAATAGATATCGAGCCTTAAGGTGCATGGTTGATAATGAAATTTTTGACCCTTGCTTTGTAGTGGGCTGGTCAAAAAAGATTGTTTGCCAAATCAGTCCGGTTGAAAATAAATCGGCTTTTATCCTAAAACTTACCAAACCATTACCTAAGATAGCTAACCAAAAAAAGCCGATAAAACCCTGGATGATGACTCTTGCTGATGGGACAAAATGCCGAGCCTTTACCGGCACTTTACCGATTCTATCAGTCAAACCAGAGAATATTGCGCTGCAATATGAGTGCGATAAAGACGCTAGCGGTTTAATGGCTGGGATATTGCTAGACTCGATAAAACCAGGAAAAATCTGGCAAGCAAAAAAGGTGACCTATACTTCCCCAGTTAACAAGAAAAACATGAAAATTCAAGATGTTATTATAGAACAAATATGGTACTAAGCTGGGTTAGCCCTAAAAAATACAAAAACTCATTTAAATCATATTTCTAGCTTGCATCTAGCTGCATTTTTTCGTAGAATGCCCGCCTTGATTATTTATAACTAGAGGCAGTATATGTATGCAGTAATCGCCACCGGTGGCAAACAATATAGAGTAGCGAAGGGTGATACGCTCCAAATAGAAAAGTTAGACGATGAAGCTGGTTCTTCGGTGGAGTTTGACCAAGTGTTATTGATAGCAGACAGCACATCAGCAAACATTGGCACTCCTTATATTAATGGCGCCAAAGTAACAGCTGAGATCGTAAACCAAGCAAAAGGTGAAAAGATCAATATCATCAAATTTCGACGTAGAAAACACTACATGAGAAAACAAGGTCATAGACAATATATTACTGAGGTAAAGATTAAAGATATTCAAGTTTAGAGGTTCCCAGAACAAAATTTTCAGTTGAATGGGAATCATAAGAACGCAAAAGCAACAAAAGTATAATATTTTACACATAGGTAGATTATGGCACACAAAAAAGCAGGCGGTAGCACCAGAAACGGTCGTGATTCGAACTCTAAACGATTGGGAGTTAAACTATTTGGTGGCCAACAGGTAAAAGCTGGCAACATTTTAGTTCGCCAAAGAGGCACTAAATTCCATCCAGGCAAAAACGTCGGCTTAGGAAAAGATTATACTCTATTTGCGCTGACTGATGGTTTAGTCAAATTTCAGGCTCGCGGTTTTCAGGGTCGAGTTTTCGTAAATATTGAGTCTGCAAAGTAGGCCAGCTGCAGATTTATCACAAAAAAGGCTAAAGAGTACCTCTTTAGCCTTTTTTGTTTTCTCTATCCCCAAATATCGCACTACCAATTCTAACTGTGGTAGATGACGCCTTGATTGCTGACTCAAAATCATGAGACATACCGATATTCAAAGTATCAAGACCTGCGCCACTAAAGTTTAATTGGTCAAACAGTAGCTTAAGCTGGCTAAACACCAAAAATTGTTGATCGAAATCGCTCTTATAGGCTGGGATAGCCATCAAACCTCTTAGTTTTAGATTGGGCAAAGAAACTATTTTCTTAGCCAAAATAGCGACTTGATCTTGGCTAACACCATTTTTACTCTCCTCGCTACTGATATTTACCTGAATACATAGATTAAGCGGAGTCTGAGAGATACGATATTTACTAAGTAATTCAGCCTCTTCAACCCTAGAAACACTATCGACCCATTGAAAATATTCAGCAATTAATTTGGCCTTTTTCGACTGAATTCTTCCAATATAATGCCAAATTAAACGATGATCGTTAAGAATCTTAATTTTGGCTATTGCCTCATCGAGGTAACTCTCACCAAATTCTAGTTGGCCGGCCAGAATAGCTGCTTTAATTTTATCTAGAGACTGAAATTTAGAAACCGCGATCAAATTGACCTTACTTGAATTATGCTGATATTTAGCAAGCGTAAGAGCAATCCGCTCTTTTACCCGTAATAAATTTTCTTTAATCTCTTGCATATGGTAAATTTTACCTATAAGTTTTTTGAGCTAACAGTAGAAAAATGTTTGAAGATAAAACCTATCAATTATCATTTATCTTAGCAATTATCTTGCACCTAGTTATTTTGCTCTTTTTAGTAGCAAAATTTGCACCAACCAAATTACACCTAAGTAGTAAAAATTCAAACAATATAATCAAAGCTTTTACTGTTGCCAACACTCCCATTAAACCAGAAATAACCCAAGCGCCGGCAAAACCACCACTACTGGTCAAACAACCACCAAAAAACGATACTCCGACTCGATCTGCCCCTATCCCAGACTTAAATAAAAGCAATCTGCAAAAGTTGTTGAACAAAAAGATGCTCAAAGAACAAGCTGACGAACTGGCTGAACTCAAAAAAGAGCGTAAAAAACAGCAAAAAAAGCTCGACAAACAAAATGAACAGGAGCTGCAAAAACAACTTAAAGAGCAACTTGCATCTGAGCAACAAGAATTAAGTAACAATCAAAATAATCTGCAAGAAGAGGCCATGAGCGGCGAGCTTAATACCCAAAAATCAGCTATCATGCAAGCTATCTCATCAAGATGGATCAAACCAGACAATTTATTGCCTTCCGATTTCACCAACATATTAATTAAACTTGCTCCAGGAGGAGTAGTTTTAGACGCTAAAATCATCTCAAGCACCAACAATGAAGCGATGGATCGATCTGCCTTAGCCGCTATCTTAAAATCATCCCCGCTACCGGTAACCGAAGACCAGAAAATATTTGACCAACTACGAGAATTAAGCATAGTATTTAGGCCGGAAGGATTAGGTAACAACTAACAATTTATCATGAGTTAATTTAATTATGTCTAAAATATTAAAAATATTTGCGCTCTGTTTATCTTTTTTAAGCTCTAACGTTTTGGCAATTCTAGAAATAGAGATTACCCAAGGGGCAGATAATGCTATGCCGATCATTGTCTCGCCTTTTAATCAAGAAGATTTACTAAAAACCACCAAAATTTCTGAGGTGGTATCCAATGATCTAAAAAATAGCGGGCGCTTTAATGTCAGTAACTATCAAATCTCAAACGAAAATATCAATTTTGCTAATTTACAAGCCCAAAAAATTGAAGCGGTAGTAACAGGGAAAATTTATCCATCAGGATATGACCAATACAAAATCGTATTTTCGCTCTTTGATACCTTTAACCAGAAAAAACTCACTGAAAAAGAATATCAAGTTAAATCTCCCCAATTACGCAAATTAGCCCACCACATCAGTGATATTATCTATCAAGAATTAATGGGAGATAGAGGAATATTTTCTACCAAAATAGCTTATGTCTTAGTCAACAGACAGGGAAAATTAGGTAGATACTCACTCCAAGTATCTGATAGTGACGGCTATAATACCCACACTCTATTGACTTCTCGGTTTCCCATTATGTCTCCATCTTGGTCTCCAGATGGTAAAAAAATATCTTATGTATCATTTGAGGGTCATAGAGCAGCAATTTACATCCAAGAAATTGCCACTGGAAAAAGAGAAATTATCTCTAAATTCCCTGGGATTAACGGCGCTCCCGCATGGTCACCAGATGGGAGTAAACTTGCTTTGGTATTAACCAAAACTGGTTATCCTAAAATCTATATTCTTGATCTTGCCACAAGACAACTGACTCAGATTACAGATGGATGGTACTTAGATACCGAACCAAGTTGGTCAAGTGATGGTAGATCTATAGCTTTTACTTCAAACCGTGGTGGCAGCCCACAAATTTATCGCATTGCCCTAGCAGATAAAAAAATCACTCGCCTAACTTTTTCCGGACCATATAATGCCAGATCTTCATTCATTCCTAACAAAGAAGCAATCGTCATTTTACATCGTGAAGGCGAGATGTTTACCATCGCCACTCAAGAGTTAAAAACCGGCAATCTTACCATCCTCTCACCTATTGGCCTAAATGAATCACCCAGCATCGCTCCTAATGGCAAAATGGTAGTATATGCCACCAATAAATCTGGCAAAGGAATATTGGCAGAATCATCAATTGATGGTAAAGTTAAAGTGTTACTACCAGCGCTTGATGGTGAAGTACAAGAACCAGCCTGGTCACCATTTTTGAATTAAAACTTTTTTGTGGAGAAAAATATGAAAACAAGACTCTTAACAATATCAATCTGTGCATTAGTGTTATCCATGCTCACTGCCTGCAGCTACTTTAAATCAAACAAAAATGCTCAAGATGAATCTACCCAAACAGCCGGCTTAAACGACCAAGATGGTTTCGGCGATTATGGATATTCAACAGCTAACCGTCTAAAAGCTCCTTATAATCAGTCTTATTATTTTGATTTTAACTGCTACGACGTAAAACAAGAAGACCTCGAATCACTCAAGATTCAAGCAGATTACGCAGTAGCCAACCCCAGCACTAAATTCCGCATTGAAGGTAATGCCGACGAACGTGGTAGTAGAGAATACAACGTAGCCTTAGGTTGGAAGCGCGCAAAAGCTGTAGCTGAAATTTTAAAACAACATGGCGTTAATGATAATCAAATAGCCATCGTTAGTTATGGTAAAGAAAAACCGCTGGCACTTGGCCATGATGAGGCTTCTTACAGCCAAAATCGACGCGTTGATTTGATCTACGAAGCCAAATAAAAAATAATTTTGGGATAATTTAAGATGAAAAAAAGAGCTATTATTTGCTGTGGATTGTTATTTAGTACTTCCATATTAGCTGATGCTCCGGTGGTTGATTATTCATCATCAGCAGTATCTACTCTACAACCTGGAATTACCAAACCGTTTGTGGCGCCTGCAACCGGACAAATAGCTGCCGCTCGACAACAGCCACTGGCAACATCTAATCTTAGCTCAGATCAACGTTTAAACAAAATAGAGCAACAAATTAATTATCTAAATGAGCAAAACTTAACCGCAAAAGTAGAGGAGCTGCAGCAAAACATCCAAAAACTTAATGGCCAACTTGAATCGCAAAATTATCAAATTGATCAACTAAGCAAACAATTAAAGGATTTTTACCAAGATCTTAGCCAACGCGTAGATACTAAATCAGCAGGATCCAACTCTCCTAGTACCTCGCGTACTGAGACTAATCAAACCAACGCTCAAATAACCCTACCAATAACAAATCAGGAACAGCAACCAACACCAGCTCCTGCTAACGATAATGCTTTTTTAAAAGAACAACAGTTATATCAGACTGCTATTGATCTTTTACCAGACAAAAAACATGAAAGTGAAAATAAATTAAGAGACTATTTAAAACAATATCCTAAAGGTACCTATGCGGCTAACGCTCACTACTGGCTGGGAGAAATCAACTTCTTGCAAAAGAACTTTGATGCTGCCGAAGAAGAGTTCAATATCGTTATCAATAAATATCCAAAATCTAAAAGATTAGCTGATGCGTTATTAAAACGAGCTCTTGTCTATCAAAATCAAGGTAGAACTGATAAAGCCAAACAAGAGTTAAACAAGATAATAAAACTCTATCCTAGAACATCTGCAGCACAGCTTGCTAAGCAACAGCTAGCAAATAATTAAACAATATAAGTGGAGGAGAAAAAACCATGAAAAATATATCACAACTTTCCACCAAAGAAATATTATCAGTTAACGGTGGTTTATTAAATAACCCAGGTGAAATAGCTGGACTAATTATCGGAGCAACAATTGGAGTTTTTTTGACTAATTATCGTGCAAGAACTGCGGCAGGAATATTCAGTAAGATATTCGTCTTATCGACATCTGCTATCATCGGGTTAATTACTGGTAACATTTGCTATAATTACTTACAAAATAAACTTAACTTATCATCCTAACCAAAATGGTTATACAATTGATAAAGTAGGTCAGTTGAAATCTGAAAAACTAACCCAAAATAACCAATTTATAAATATTGGGCGAGAGTAGCTATATTTTTTTTGGTTTTCAGTAGCCTTAAAGTATAAAGCTATTTGATCACCACCTTAGCCAAAGCAAGAGCAATTACGCCAGCAAAAGCTTCTAATAGGCGTTTTTGCTCTGGAGAAAATATATTTTCATCTTTACTCTTGATTAAACAAACCACTCCCAAGATACTATCCCTAGTTCTCAGCGGCATATAATACCATTTAGCTGATGACAGTGTATTAGTCCCTTTACCAGCATGTCGCCCATTTTTGTACACCCAAACCGCCACCGCCTTTTCCATATCATTTAAATTTAAATTAGCACTACTTTTAGCACGCTCAATCAATCCATCATCTGTTGGTTCTGGTAACAAAATAACCACCTCGCTATCAAACGCTTCAACAATATTGCGAATAGCGCGATTTAAAATCTCATTAGAATTTACCGCACCAATAATCTCACGGCTAAAGTTATATAGCGCATAAACAAAACGTTCACGATGCCTGGCCGAATCTGCACGCCACCTAATCATCCTCCCAATCCAACTTAATCCACTGACAATTAGGACAAATAGCAACATATTTAACAGATGGTGTAGATCACACGCCGCAAAAGAGGAGACCGGCTCGATAAAAAAGAAATCGTATAACGCAATAGATAACAATGAAGCAAAAACTCCTACTGACATTCCTCCTAACACTCCAGCAACTACAGCCGGCAAAAGCATCATCATCAATATATTATCGGCAACAACCAGTTTTGGCAGCGCTAGACCCAAGAAAAAAGTAGCTAATACCCCCCAAAACCCAAATAAATACGGCTGATATTTAAATGGCTCACTAGACCAAGATTTACTTTGAGTAGCCAACTGATGACCACCACCAACAAACAGCACATTAATAGGACTGGCTTTTTTAACTAAATTATTTAAGACCGACCCTCTGATAAATTCTTGCCAACTAGAGCGTTGAGAAAGTCCGGTAATAATCAAAGTAACATTTTTTTGCTTAGCAAATTTAACCAACTCATCACCAATACTACTGCCACTAAGAGAAACCACTTTCGCTCCTAACTCTTCGGCAAGATTAATATTGCGATAAAGCTGATTACGAGCTTTATCGGTATATTTTACCTGCTGTAAAGATTCAACATGTACCGCATACCACTCAGCATCAAGATCAGATGCCATCCGATGCGCGATTAATAGCACTCTTTCAGTATTTTTATTAGTACTAATCCCAACCAATAATTTGGATTCTACTGGCCAAACTTCTGATATCTCCTCTTGTTCACGATAGGATAAAAGATCAATATCTACCCTTTTGGCAGTATATTTTAATGATAATTCACGTAAAGCAAGTAAATTACCTTTTTTAAAAAATCTCTGTATTGCTAACTTAGCTTTCTGGGGTATATATACCTTACCCTCTGCTAAACGTTGTTGTAATTTCTCCGGAGACAAATCAACCAATTCTACTTCATCAGCAGAATCCAATACCCAATTAGGAATTATCTCTTCAACCTTAACCCCAGTAATTTGATAGACTATATCCACCAAACTTTGCACATGTTGAATATTAAGTGTAGTGTAAACGTTTATACCAACATTCAATAACTCTTCCACATCCTGATATCGTTTAGCGTGCCGTGAACCGGGAATGTTGGTATGAGCAAGCTCATCAACCAATACCACTTGCGGCCGCCTGGCTAAAATAGCATCTAAATCCATCTCATCAATGGTAATATTAGCATACTGCAAACTCTTTCTAGGCAAGATTTCCAGTTGGCTGATTAAAGCCTCAGTATCAACACGGCCATGGGTCTCTACCAAACCAATAACTACATCCATCCCATTATTTTTGCTATTGGTAATTCCCTCCTGCAACATCCGATAAGTTTTACCAACTCCAGCGCAATAACCTAAAAATATCTTTAATCTACCTCGACTAGTAACAGCTTGAGTTTTATCATCAATTGCAAATTTCTGAAAATCATCTGATATTATCGGATGTTCATCGCTCATAAATATCCTTCTTTAATTGATCTAACATCAAATTAAGGCGTAAAACATTAACCCCACCATTACCCCAAATTCCTACAAAATCATTATCAAAAGATTGTTGAATAACTTTTTGAACGGTTTTTTCGTTTAACTTGCGCTCTCTTGCTACTCTTGGAAGCTGTAGCATAGCATTTTCTAAAGATATATGAGGATCCAAACCACTTGCAGAACTGCTCACCATATCGGCAGGTATTTTAACATTGTTAGCAAGTCTATTTGTTTTTTTGACTATAGCTATATTCTTTTTTATCCGCTCATATAAAACTGGACTAAAAACCGACAGATTACTGCCCCCAGAAATTAAAGCATTATAATTTATTGCAGATGGCCTACTATGAAAATATTTTGGTAAAGTAAACTCTTGGGCAATTAAATACGAACCTATAACATGACCATCTGTTACCAACAAACTACCGCTGGCTTGGTAGGAAAAAAACATTTTACCAATATACCTAACTGCTAATGGATAAATCCCTCCTAGCAGAACTGTAAAAAATAAAAAAACCCTAATTACTACAATTAATTGGCGCATATTATCCTAGAATATTAGTCCCAACCACACTATTATCATATCAATAAATTTTATCCCGATAAATGGTAAAACAACTCCTCCCAGACCATATAATAGCAAATTCTTCTTTAAAATAACCAGCGCTGGTAATTGTTTATATTTAACCCCCTTCAAAGCTAAGGGGATTAAAAATGGGATTATGATTGCATTAAAAATAGTAGCAGAAATTACCGCACTATGAGGAGTTGCTAACCGCATAACATTAAACACCTCAAGCTCCGGCAAAGCCCCAACGAATAATGCGGGTAAAATAGCGAAATATTTAGAAATATCGTTGGCAATACTGAAAGTAGTGAGCGCACCTCGAGTAATTAAAATCTGTTTACCAATGGCAATAATATCGAGCAACTTGGTAGGAGTTGAATCAAGATCGATCATATTCGCAGCCTCACGTGCAGACTGAGTACCAACATTCATAGCTACTGCCACATCGGCCTGAGCAAGTGCTGGTGCATCGTTAGTCCCATCACCAATCATAGCCACCATATAACCTTCTTCCTGATACTTCTTAATTCTTTTTAGTTTAATGGCTGGCGTTGCCTCAGCAATAAAATCACCCACCCCTGCCTCAGCAGCTATTGCAGCTGCGGTAAGTGGATTATCACCGGTTACCATTACCGAAATGATACCAGATTTTTTCAATTTAAATAAACGCTCATGAATATCTTTTTTAAGCACATCTTTAAGATAGATTACTCCATATACTTTGCTTTGATCGGCCACAACTAGCGGCGTACCACCTTCTTTAGCAATACTTACTACAGTATTTTTTACTTCAACTGGAAAACTTAATTGACGTGACTTAATAAAATTTTCCACCGCATCTGCCGCCCCTTTTCTAATCTGATTATCATTAACATTTATGCCGCTCATCCTGGTTTCGGCACTAAATTCAATAAATTTAGCTCCTGCTGGCGGCCTAATATCGCGACCACGAATCTGCAACTTTTCTTTTGCTAATACCACAATACTTCTACCTTCAGGCGTGTCATCTGCAAGAGAAGACAGCATAGCAAAACGGGCAAGCTCTTTTTCAGTAACATTATGGGAGGGGATAAATTTGGTAGCCAAACGATTACCTAAAGTTATCGTCCCAGTTTTATCCAAAAAAACGACATTGATATCGCCGGCCGCCTCAATAGCTCGACTATTCAAAGCAATTACGTTATGCGCTAACAGACGATCCATCCCCGCAATTCCAACTGCGGGCAACAAACCACTAATAGTAGTTGGAATTAAACAAACAAATAAAGCTATTAACAACGAAGTAGAAATATGAAAATTTAAAAATTGGCTAAAAATAGGTAAGGTTACGACCACTACGACAAAAACTAATGCCGAACTAATTAGAAAAATCTCCAATGATTTTTCATTTGGAGTTTTATCTCGTTTAGTGCTTTCAATCATCCCAATCATTCGATCGATAAAAGTTTCACCGGCATTAGCTTTAATTTCTACCTTAATCGTACCAGAAAGTATTTTAGTACCCCCAGTAACTGCTGTTTTATCCCCGCCAAATTCTCGTACTACCGGCGCAGATTCGCCCGTAATGGCCGACTCATCCACTAGAGCTACTCCATGGACAATTTCGCCATCAGAAGGAATAATCATTCCTTCTGAAATCAAAACCAAATCACCCTTTTTAAGCAATAGCGCTGTCACGAGCTCTATTTCATTATCTGATTCAGAGATTATCCGATGCGCATAGACTTCACTTCTACCCTTTTTCAATTCTTCAGCTTGTGCCTTGCCTTTAGATTCAGCATAACTTTCGGCAAAATTAGCAAAAAAAATGGTGAACCATAACCAAAAACTCAAATGTAGATCAAAACCATAGGCTAAACCGCCAAAATAGTTGATGGCAGTAATAACCGTAGCAAAAATGGCAGATAGTTCTACCATAAAAATTACTAGATTACGATAGAGCAAAAATGGATTGAGCTTAAAAAAAGCTTGTTTCAGCGATTGGACTATCAATTTTCTATTGTACAAACTATGATTATGCATAGTCTCTTCCTAAAAGATAACTCCATTCAAAGCTCTTAAATGCTCGAGTAATGGACCCAACATAAAAATCGGCAAAAAAGATAAACAAGTGATAATCAAAACCACTCCCACTAAAATAAACATAAATAGCAAATTGGTGGTTGGAAAACGGATATTTTTGGGCACAATATTTTTTATCACCATTGAACCTGCAATAGCTAGCGCTGGAATAATAGTTATCAGATAACCAGCTAACATAGCAATACTAATAGTAAAATTATAAAATAAAGTGTTGGCTTTGAGGCTCGAAAAGGGCGAGCCATTATTTTTAATCGTAGATGAATAGGTATAAAAAATCTCAGACAAACCATGAGTACCACTATTTGCGCCATTTGGATCAAAAATTATGGCAAAAGCGGTAAAAATTAGCTGCAAAACCCCTGGAGTAAAAAGCGCGACTGAGGTAATAATTATCTCATATGAACCTAGTTTTTTACCATAAATTTCTGGAGACCTACCAATCATTAGTGCAATCAAAAACATCGCTAAAATTACATAAAACATCATGTTAACCAATCCTAACCCCGAACCACCAAATATAGCCTCACCCACTGAAAGATTGAACATCAATACTAAGCCAGTTAATGGCATCAAACTAGTGAAAGAAGAGTTAGCGGCACCGCAAGAGGTAGCTGTCGCAGCAGTGGCAAAGGTTGCAGATGAAACGTTACCAAAACGCACCTCCTTGCCTTCCATGCTAATTCCCTGGCTGATGTGTAACTGATCAAAAATAACACTTCCGGAAGATTCTGACCAAATAGCAAATAATAAACCTAACAAAAACAATATTGACATTGCGATAAAAATCATCCACCCCTCACGCCGATCTTTGATCATCGCACCAAACATAAAGGGAAATGCTGCAGCAATCACCAAAAAAGCTAAAATTGCGATCAAATCTGTAAACGGAGTAGGATTTTCATAGGGGTGAGCAGCGTTAGCAGTAAAAAAATCACCTCCACTAGCACTCAGTAGTTTAACTGACATTTGTGACGCAACAGGACCTTGAGCAATTATCTGCTCACGTCCTTCCAACGTTTTAGCACGAGTATAACTATCAAAATTATCTGGAACTCCCTGAAACATTAAAAATGCAGCGAGCACCACGGATAAAGGCAGCAAGATATATAAAACTGATCTAGTCAAATAAACCCAAAAATTTCCTACTCCAGCATCAGCCTTTCTGATTAAACCATTGATTAATGCTACAGCTACTGCCATACAAGTTGCCGTAGCCACAAAATTTTGAGTTCCAAAACCAACTATTGCCGTAAAATAACTAACTGAAGTTTCCGCGTTGTAAGCCTGCCAATCGGTACCAGTAACAAATGAAATCGCGCTATTTAATGCGCTATCCCAATTCATACTCTTGAGATGTTCAGGATTCAGCGGTAATAGATGCTGGATCAACTGTAAAAAAAAGAGAAAAACAATTCCAATTAATATCCACAATAAAAAATTACCAGTAAAAGCCTTCCAACTCATCTCTTCATCGGGATCAATGCCAAAGATTCTGTAAATAAAATATTCTGCAGGAAGTAAAACAAAAGAAAACAGAGTGCGTTTACCAACAAATACCCGAGCCATGTATTCGCCCAAAAAGAAAGCGACCACAGTTAAAAAGAACAACAGTGCTACTATTTGAAATAGCCAACCTAACGACATATAGTCCTCTACAACTAACTTTTACTATCAATAAAATGAGCTAACCTATCCGCATTATACTCCTGAATCAAGGGTTCAATAAAAGGATTTAAATCTCCTTCCATTATTTTATCTAATTGATACAAAGTTAAGTTAATTCTATGGTCAGTAAGTCTACCCTGGGGGAAGTTATAGGTGCGTATTCTTTCCGAACGATCCCCGGTACCAACTAGACTTTTTCTAGTGGCTGCCTCTTCTTTACGTTGTTTTTCTTGCTCAAAAGCAAGGAGTCTTGCTTTTAAAAGCGACATGGCACGAGCCCGATTTTTATGTTGTGATCTTTCATCTTGGCATTCTACAACTACCCCAGAGGGAAGATGGGTAATTCTGATGGCCGAATCGGTAGTGTTAACATGCTGACCACCAGCTCCAGAGCTGCGATAGGTATCAATTTTTAGATCTGCCGGATTAATATCTATGGAGTCGATCTCATCTGCTTCGGCTATAACCGCAACCGTACAAGTAGAAGTATGAATCCTTCCTTGCGCCTCGGTAGCGGGCACTCTTTGTACTCGATGAACTCCGGATTCAAACTTTAATTTTGAATAAACTCCTTTACCTATTACCCGGGCAATAATCTCTTTATAGCCCCCATGCTCACCTTGATTGGAGTTAATAATCTCTATCTGCCAACCACTATCTTCAACATAACGTGAATACATGCGAAATAGATCACCTGCAAAGATCGCAGCCTCATCACCACCTGCGCCAGCCCTAATTTCTAAAAAGATATTACGCTCATCATTTTCATCTTGTGGCAATAATAAAGAATGTAATTTGTCTACCAATTTTACTGCTTCTTGATTAAGCAAAACCAGTTCTTCTTTTGCCAGCTCCTTTAATTCACTATCTGATTCATGCTGCAAAATATCTTCCGCATCACCAATTTTCTGTTGATTAGTATTATATGAGGTAAAACAATTCACAATCTCCTCAAGCGAAGCATATTCTTTGGAAAGATTTCGATAACGATTTTGATCATTAATAACTTCAGGCTTGGCAAGCAGCTCGGAAATCTCTTGATGCCTATGTTGTAAAGTATCTAGTTTGGTAACAACTGAAGGTTGCATTGATTTTTGTTTAATTTATTGATTAATGTAAGTTGCGGATTATACAAAATATATTGAACAAATGCACTACTTTCTCAAAATTATCAACTTTGATAAAAACGACGGAAATTCCAGTTATGAAAAAAATTGGCAGGCGAAAAGCCTATAGCAACTTCCCTATTTTTCAAATTCGTCTAATGTTAACCCGGTAACTTGGCAAATGGTGGTTTTATCAATCCCTGAGGCTAACATCTTTTTAGCTACTTCAAGTATGCCTTCTGCTTTGCCCTTAGCTATACCTTTAGCCATACCTCTTTCTAAACCTTCCGCTATCCCAGTTATTTTACCTGCTGCAAAATTAGACTCTGTCACGCTTTCTCGATAACGCAAGTTCTCTACGAATCGATCATAAGCTGCCCTTTCCAGCTCTGGTAATTTAAACGAATCTAGTTTTTCTTTGGCCTCAAGCAAACCCTTGGCATGAAAACTATCTTTGATCTCTTCATTTTTCAAAAAGTAGATCCATTCATCTAGCGTATCTTTAGCTATATCATTAAACTGATTAACTTTAATCAGATAATAATCTGGGTAGATCTCATGTACATAGCTCTTTTGGTATAAGCTCTTTTGCTTTTCATTTAGAGCTAAAGTGTCGTGATTGTGCATACCAATAAAAGAGGTCGTACCATGATAGACATAATCTAAACCATGACCCAGGTCAAAATATAGAATATTTACCGAGCAGACCTTCTTGACATTAGCATAAGTTTGGCCGGCTTTCATATGTTCACTGATGATTTTAGAAGTACCAAAGAGCATCCGATGAAAATAATCATACTGGGTATTTACTTGGACCTCGATTAATACTAGCTCGTCATTATCTAACTTGACTAAAATATCTATTTTATTGTATTTGCCATCATCTGATTCTTTATTACTTTCGCTTTCCAATAACTCGATAATCTTTAGGTCACGATTTAATAGCTCGCTTAAAAAACCTTCCAAGATACCAAAGTTGGCCTTGCTTCTTAAAAGCTTCTTCATCGCCCAATCGAATCTGACTAATCTTGTTGTCATAAATTTGCCTCGCTATATGTAATTATCGCAATCTCTAGTAAAATCTATAGTAGATGGAAGGAAATTTTACAATACCTAGGGTTTTACTGCAATTTATGTTGAAGCAGCCTTAGCCGCGTCTCTTTAGGTTAAAATATTACACTACCTACTGAGATCAAGATAATGCTTAATGATACCGGGAACTTTATCCTGCGTCATCTGCGAATAAACGTCACTCCCAATTTTGACCACTGGAGCAAGAGCACAAGCGCCTAAACACCTAGAAACCTCTAAAGTAAACATACCATCTTTAGTGGTCTCTCCACCCTTTATACCAAGTTCTTCGCTAAACTTACTTAATACCGCTTCGGCTCCCTTGACGTAACATGCAGTTCCAAGACAAACACTAATTACATATTTTCCACATGGTTTAAGACGAAAATAGTGATAAAAGGAAGCTACTCCTGAAACCTTAGCAGCTGGTATCTGCATTAGATATGCTACCGCATCCATAGACTCTACTGAAAGATAACCTAAATGCTCTTGCACTTTATGCAAAACAGCAATTAGCTGACTGCTAGGATTTGGCTCCTTTTGACATTTATCAATGAAAGCCACCACCTCTTTCGGCAAGAGTTTACGACTAATTTCAATACAATCTGCGCCTTTATCAGCACAATTACAACATGAATGCTTTAGATCTTTGTTCATTTTATTCCTCTTCTTGCTCTAGGATGATAATGAGTATGTAACAACTTATGAGCTATCTCACTACCTGGTTCACCCAAAAATTCTTTATAAAGCTGTAAAACGGCTTTATTTTCGTGAGATCGGCGTACTTTTTTCTCGGCATCAATAGCATACAAAGCTGAGGCCCGTTTAATGGCTAAAGCCGGGTCTAAAATGGAGTAGCCGTGAGGTGGGTAAGGTTGACCACCGCCACCAATACAACCTCCCGGACAAGCCATAACTTCAATTACATGATACTGTTTTTCACCTGACTTAATAGCATCTAACACAGTTTTTGCATTCACTAGTCCATTAGCTACTGCTAAATTCAAGGTAAGATCTCCTATTTTCAGCACCTCTTCACGTAATCCAGCTACTGGCGCACGTACATTTTCAAATTCCAGTTTTTCTAGTGGCTTACCTAAAATCCATTCCGCAGCAGTACGTAAAGCGGCCTCTAAAACACCGCCTGTAGTACCAAAAATAACTCCTGCGCCAGTAGATTCTCCAAGTGGAGAATCAAAGTCACCGTCTGGCAATTTGGCAAAATCTATCCCGTAAGATTTAATCATCCAGTTCAATTCACGAGTAGTTAACACTGCATCAGTTAACTTAATCCCATCAATAGCAAACTCTGGTCTGTCCATTTCAAATTTCTTGGCTACACATGGCATAATCGCCACTACAAATATATCTTTGGGATCGCGGCCAATCTTCTTTGCATAGTAGGTTTTCAACAAAGTAGACATCATAGTCATCGGCGATCGACAAGTAGAAACATTCGGCAATAACTCAGGGTAAAATCCTTCAACAAAATTTATCCAACCTGGAGAACAAGAGGTAATATGAGGTAATGGGCCTTTATTTTTAATGCGTCCAATCAACTCATGAGCCTCTTCCATAATGGTTAAATCTGCAGCAAAATCGGTATCAAAAACAGCATCAAAACCAAGCCGACGTAAAGCAGTTACCATTTTTCCTGTACATGGTGTACCAGGCTCAAAATCAAAACCTTCACCAATAGCAGCACGAATAGCTGGAGCAGTTTGTACTACTACTAATTTTTTGGGATCATTAATTGCCTCCCAAACTCGATCGGTATGACGTTTTTCCTGAAAAGCTGCAGTTGGACATACATTGATACATTGACCGCATTGGACACAGACAGAATCGTCCATCTCAGCTCCAAAAGCTGGGCTAACTATCGTAGAAAATCCTCGGCCCTGCTGACATAAATTGGATACTCCCTGAATTTCGTTACACACTCTAAAGCACCTGCCGCATAAAATACATTTTTCAGCATCTCTGACTACTGACACACTTGAATTCTCAATAGGATGACGCTTACGTTTTCCTTCAAACAAGCGCTCACGCACCCCCATGCTATAAGCAAGATTTTGTAGTTCACAATGACCATCTCGTTCACAGGTTTGGCATTCACGCGGATGATTGTCGATTAGCAACTCAACAATATCGCGACGAGCCTGTCTAATTTCTGGAGAGTTAGTTTGCACTACCATGCCATCTTGTACTTCAGTGCTACAGGAGGTATTAAAAGCATTATTTCCATCAACTTTAACAATACAAACTCGGCAAGCTCCTTCAACGCTTAAATAGGGATGATAACAAAGTCTAGGAATATGCACGCCAATTTTCTCAGCTGCCTGCATAATTGTCGTTTTTTTAGGAACAACTAATTTTTGACCATCTATAGTTATAGTTACATTATCTATCGACATACCACCCTCTTAATTTTTCTTAACCGCATTAAAGCGACAAACATTAAAACAAGCACCACACTTGATACAGTGTTTCTGATCAATAAGATGAACTTGTTTTCTCTCCCCAGCAATACAACCAACCGGACAATTTCTAGCACAAGCTGTACAGCCTACACATTTCTCAGGATCAATTTCATAACGGACCAGTGCAGTACATTTTTTGGCTGGACATCTTTTTTCTACCACGTGAGCAATATATTCATCACGAAAATGGCGTAAAGTACTCAAGATAGGATTAGGGGCAGATTTGCCCAAACCACAAAGTGAAGCCTTGCCAACCAAGTTAGCCAATCTTTCAAGTCGATCAATATCTTCTAGCGTACCGTTGCCACTAGTTATTCTTTCTAAAATCTCTAACATTCTTAATGTTCCTTCGCGACAAGGAGAACATTTTCCACATGATTCATCTTGGGTAAAGGTAATAAAAAATTTAGCGACATCTACTGCGCAATCATCTTCGTCTAACACGATCATGCCACCGCTACCCATAATAGAACCTGCCGCTGACAAGGTATCGTAGTCAATTGGAGTATCGATCATAGAGGCGGGAATAAGTCCGCCTGCTGGGCCACCAGTTTGAACTGCTTTCAATTGTTTATCTTTGAGAACACCTCCTCCAATGCCATAAACTACTTCACGCAAAGTCATTCCCATAGGAATTTCTACTAAACCGGTATGTTTTACCTTCCCTGCAAGTGCAAAAACTTTAGTTCCACCACTTTTAGCAGTACCGATAGATCCAAAATTATCGGCTCCTATCAAGATAACAGCTGGCACATTAGCCAAAGTCTCAACATTATTGATAACTGTTGGTTTACCCCATAAACCACTAACAGCTGGATACGGCGGACGAGTACGAGGCTGACCTCTTTCTCCCTCAATAGAATGAATCAAAGCTGTTTCTTCACCGCAAACAAATGCTCCTGCTCCTAGCCTAATTTCCAAATCAAAATTAAAATTCGAACCTAAGATGTTTTTACCTAACAAGCCATTTTCTCTGCAAGTATCGATAGCTTTTTGTACTCGCTCTACTGCTAGGGGATATTCAGCTCGAATATAAAAGAATCCTCTTTCTGCTCCAATAGCATAACCACCAATCATCATTCCTTCGATAACGCTAAAGGGATCGGATTCAAGCAGACTTCGATCCATAAATGCCCCAGGATCACCCTCATCAGCGTTACAAATTATATAGCGTACTTTCTCCTCATTAGCTCGAGTTAAACTCCACTTTTTGCCGGTAGGAAATCCACCGCCACCGCGACCACGCAATTTAGACTTTTCTACCTGTTCAACTACCCAATCTGGATTTCCCTTGTAAAGCACGGTTGATAACCCCAAAAAACCCTGGTGAGAAATATATTCAAACAAACTTTCTGGGTTAATAATGCCCGCATTACGCAGCGCAATTCGGCTTTGTGAGTTATAAAAAGGAACGTTACCGTACAGCTTAAGAAAACCTTTGGTAATATCAAACTTGGTGAGTTGCTGCTGAACATTGGAAAAATCGGAATTTGGCTTTTCAGTCTCATAGATTGCAATATCACCCAGAAGAGCCTCAGTAACAATCTTATCTTCTTTAATGTGTGAAACAAAAATCTTATGGGCTAATTCACGGGTAACACGTTGATAAACTATCATTTTTTTGCCAGGCTTGGTTACCGAAACAATTGGCTCACAACTACATCTGCCGGTACAGCCTACAGTGTGTAATACCACTTTATCGTTACCATAAACTGCAATGTTTTTTCTAAACTCATCGGCCACTTCAAGCGCACCTGAAGCATCTTCGCAAGTAGCAGAACCGACCCTGATTTGGATTACATCGCTTCCAAAAGCAAGATCATTAGCTTTGGCTTGTAATTTCTGATAACTATCTTTTATATTTTCCATATTTACACCCACATTAACAGTTTAATTTATTGTCCTAAAAACGGTATTTATACCTATTCTTAATCGTTAAATACAGCAAATTCAAGATACTTCGCTATTATTTTTTGATTGCGAATTTATGACTATCGGCCAACTGTAGCTAATTCAACGCCAGACCTACATTTTTACCCGCTTAGCTGTGAAACAATAATATTTATTTGACCTTTTGTCAAAATAGTTGCGTCAAAAAATTCCCATTAAGAAGACGTTGAAATCTGGCATTTTGGTCATTTCAAGGAGCCTCTTTTGCGACTAAGCAATCCGGAATTACCTTGATTTACAACACATTTCTGGATTACTTAGTTACTTCGTACCCCATCAATGACGGCAAAAAAAATTAGATTCCAGTATCTTCATTAATTAACTTATCTTAATTTTTTGTCTAACAAATATACCATGAATTCATATGATACTTATATTCTTCATTCATCACATTCTGCATCCATTGAATGCCGCGGTACCGTCCACAGCACCATTTTTTGCAGCCATATATCTCTATGCCTCTCTGGCGGTTTTGACCAACATTTTGCTTTTGATCAAGATATTGAAATGAGGCTTCTATTGTTATAATTTGTACAGAACCATCATAACCAGGGTTCGCGTATGTAGAGGATGTAAATGTATCACAATAGCACGTACCACCAGCCACTTTATGGGCCTAATGGAATGGTTCCTGCCAAAAGTTTTAAACGGCTCTTAAATAAGCCAGAATTAAGTTATTAAGTTCACTTGCGCGAGCAAAAGAGGTATAACTTTTAGGAATAACCATATTACGCATATCTGTTACCTAAGTGGTCATACGTTTCGACGAATTTTACCGCACTAACAATATCAAAACCAGTAAGTATATTTTACGGATATATTGATCACAATTGATGCAGCACCTTTTCTTTCTCTTTCTCCCACAACGAAGCGATTTAGCAGGTGTCGCTTGTCTGGAGCTAGCGCTATAATTTACCAACTAATATTCAGTTGCATCCTGTGATTCTTCATATTTTTTAGAATATCCGTCAGAATCAAAATATTCATTTGACTTACAGATATTGTAGTCGCCAGCATTCCAAGACCACATGACCCCATCACCACTTTTTACCACCTTATTCCATAGTTCTTCACTCTCACAACAACGATCTTTACAATCCTCAAGAGACGTAATACCATCCATATTAACTGCAGAACTTTTCCAAACATCATCGATAAGATTAGTTAGGAAACACTTACATACACCTAAGCTAGGCCTTTCTACCACCTTATCCATCTCTGAACTATCTTCATCATCGGTACTCATTTCTGGCAAGGGATAATAGGTATCAAATTCCTCACCGGGTTCCCTAAATAAAAAATCTTCGACATCAGCACGATTTGTTTCCCCTTCATACCATTTATTTTCTATTTTGTACTGAAAACCAGACATAGATCTAGAGATAGGCCTGCCATAATCCATAATTAATTCACGATTTAATCTGAGAAAATCATCGTCACTAATATCTTTTAAAAATTCAACTTGTTCTGAAGTTGGTAGCTCAAATGACTCTGCTCTTTTTTCAAACACATACTCCCTCGATCCTTGAGCTAACTGCTCATCAAATTCATCGCCTTTTGTAGACACTGGACCATAGCTATAATCAAAGCTCTTTTTCTGCACATACTTATATCCGGCACGAGTAATTGCAGAATAGATATCGTATACCATACCTTGCCTTCTTCGCATATCATAATCATGCGCTTCCTTAACATCTCCTTGACGTATATCAATCATTTTTTCAGTTAGCTTTCCTCCTGGCAAAGCCATATACACCCTATCACCAGGCTGCTGTAGCATAGCGGCCTGTCGAAAAAAATTATGCATCAGATCTCTATTACACTGATCGCGAAAATCTATATTTTCTACGCGATTATATATGCGAGTATCTTTAGTATCACAATATGGAAAATTAAAATGAATTTTTTGAAAATGATATCCTTGAAATAAACTCCCTATTTCCGTAGCATCAACTTCACAATATACATCAATGTTTTTATCTTTTAGGTAACCAACATTATCCTTAAACGATATCCTATGATATTTTATTAAGTCATTCTCGCTTAAATATTCCGTCGCGATAACCTCTTCATTTTCTGATAACTCAGGATTTTTCTCTAACAAATTTACCACATAACCGAAGTTTCCCTAACCAATTAACAATCTCTTCTTAGGCTCATTATCAGTTTTCTTTTCTTTCGTTATTCCTGAAGGAAGCATACCAAGTACTTTAGTGGATAAATTTTTAATGTACGGCCATATGGGTTTATCTGTATTTTCTATAACAAATTTTAACAAAATTGGAAGTAAATCTTCAATGGACTTAACGGAAACAGGCAAATCCTCAGAATTAGGAACCCCAAGAGTTGTAAACAAGCTAAATTAAAGCCCATTTTCCTTACCTGCAAAGGTAATTGTTGGCAAACAAATGAAAACAAGAAAAAATATCCAATAAATTCGTCGCATTAACATATTATTGCCCTCATAAGACTATTGTTATTTGTATCTACAACCAGCCCGACAAAATATATACCACATACTGACTCACACTCATTCATCAAAAAATCTGGTACACTAAGATGTCTATACAATGATCTTACCCCTTTCGGGCATATGGATTTGCAACTATTACAGCAACACCTTCGGCGTTTGTCAATCCTTTCCCCAAGATTACCTGACTACATTATGAACAGTCATCTTGGATTGTAAAATATTGCATGAACCAACAATCAAACTTGGGACAACATTATGCGGTTTCTTTTACAATCTGCGATTGATATTACCTCAATGCAAACTTATATTTAGTGATCCAAAAATCTTTCAATCGCTTGCAACTGATCCCGAACTTGCGCTGCTTTTTCAAATTCTAAATCTCGCGCTAATCTATACATCTCACGCTCTAACGCACTAATCCGCTTGGCCATCTTTTTGGGATCATTAAGATCATTGGCAGTTATCTCACTAACTTTGGACTTATTGGTCTTCTGATGATCAAATTTATTGTAGCTAATTACATCACGAATCTTTCTGACAATACTTTTAGGAGTGATCTCATGTTGCAAATTATACTCCCGCTGAATTTTACGCCGCCTTTCCATTTCAGCTAACGCGAGCTTCATTGATTTAGTAACTGAATCGGCATACATAATCACTTTTCCATGAAGATTACGAGACGCTCTACCACTGGTTTGAATTAATGATGACACTGAGCGCAAAAAACCTTCTTTGTCAGCATCTAAAATCGCTACCAATGATACTTCAGGTAAATCCAAACCTTCTCTCAATAGATTAATTCCCACTAATACATCAAATACTCCCAACCTAAGATCACGCAGAATTTCTACTCTTTCAATAGAGTTAATTTCAGAATGCAAGTATCTAACTTTAACCCCATTTTCAGCCAAATATTTGCTTAACTCCTCAGCCATTTTTTTGGTTAAAGTAGTAACTAAAACTCGCTCTTTGGCTTTAGTTCTATCCGCAATTTCAGAAAACAAATCATCAACTTGATTTTTAGCTGGACGCACTTCAACTTCAGGATCAACGAGTCCAGTAGGCCTAATTAATAATTCTACCATCTGCTGAGATGAAGATAGCTCATATTCTCCTGGAGTTGCAGAAACATAAATTGTTTGACCTGCAATCTCTTCAAACTCGGCAAATTTTAAAGGACGATTATCTAAAGCAGATGGCAACCTAAACCCATATTCCACTAAAGTATTTTTACGCGATCTATCCCCATTGTACATACCATGCAACTGAGGCAAAGTAACGTGAGATTCATCTATTACTATTAACGCATCAGATGGTAGATAATCAATCAAAGTCGGAGGAGGTTCTCCAGCATTACGACGCGAAAGATAACGAGAATAATTTTCAATTCCAGTACAATAGCCTAGCTCTAATAGCATCTCCAGATCATACTCAGTGCGTTCTTTTAATCTTTGTGCCTCAAGCAATTTATTATGCTGGTATAAAAAATCTAATCTTCCTTTCAGCTCTATTTTAATCTGATCAGCTGCTTCTAGAATGATCTCTCGCTGAGTAACATAGTGTGTTTTAGGAAAAATTTTTACATTTAAAACCTGACGAATAGCTTTGCCAGTAAGTGGATCAAAATAAGATATAGAGTCCACCACCTCATCAAAAAGCGCTATTCTAACCGCCTGTTCTGCACTTTCTGCAGGAAAGATATCGATCGTCTCTCCCCGTACCCGATAAGTACCACGACGCAATTCAAAATCATTACGTTGAAATTGCAAATCTGCAAGCTTACTAATTATAGTCTTTTGATCAATCTTATCTCCACAAGATAAAAACATACTCATGCCACCATAAACCTCAGGATCTCCCAATCCGTAAATCGCAGATACCGAAGCGATAATTATAGTATCACGACGTTCAAACAATGATCTTGTCGCTGAAAGTCGCATCTGCTCTATATGTTCATTAATCGATGCGTCCTTTTCAATATAAGTATCACTGGTAGGAAGATAAGCTTCTGGTTGATAATAATCATAGTAGGAAACAAAATATTCTACTGCGTTACTCGGAAAATAACCTTTCATCTCCTCATACAATTGCGCTGCTAAAGTTTTATTATGGGCAATAATCAACGTGGGTCGACCGGTACTAGCTATTACATTAGCAATAGTAAATGTTTTACCACATCCAGTTACACCCAAGAGAGTCTGTTTAAGATATTTTTTATTCAATCCAGCGATCAAAGAGTTGATCGCCTGCCGTTGCGTCTCGGTAACCTCAAATGGTGCTGCCAAAGAAATCATGCGCGTATTATCATAAAAGTATCATAGCCATCTTAATCATCATTATTTTAAAATACAATAAAACGTTAAAAAACTATATATAACAACAGGTTACATACGTTTGCTTTTATCGGCTCACTGTTGTAGAATCTGCTGCTATTTTGAGTATTGAGTATATTAGTGGAAGCTTATGAAAACCTTTAACCAAAGCGTCAAACATGTAAAAGAATGGCATCTTGTAGATGCTGAAAATAAAACTCTTGGCCGTTTAGCTACTGCAATCGCTAAGCGTTTGTGTGGAAAACACCGCCCTGAGTATACCCCATCAGTTGATACTGGCGACTATATAGTTGTTATCAATGCCGAAAAAATTAAGGTTACTGGTAATAAACTTAAGAGCAAGATGTATCATCGCTACTCCGGCTACCAAAGTGGACTTAAAGAGATCTCTTTGGAAAAGCAACTAGTTAAAGCTCCTACCGCAGTTTTAAAAGAAGCGGTGAAAGGCATGTTACCTAAGGGCCAACTAGGCAGACAGATGTTAACCAAATTAAAAATCTATGCTGGAGAAAATCACGTCCATCAAGCACAAAAGTTAACCCTACTAAATATCTAAATTTTATAACGGTGCAAAATCAATGAAAGAGCAAAAATATTATTATGGTACTGGCAGAAGAAAAACCTCTGTAGCTAGAGTTTTCTTAAAAATAGGCAAAGGCAAAATTGAAGTAAACTGTAAGCCGATCGACCAGTACTTTGGTCGAGAAACATCAAGAATGGTGGTAAATCAACCATTGGTTACAACCGATAATCTAAACAAATTCGATATTCTAGCCAAAGTTAAAGGCGGTGGAGATAGCAGCCAAGCTGGAGCTATACGCCTTGGAATAGCACATGCGCTTTTGGATTATGATCAAGCAACCACTACCAAAGAGGCAGCTGAAGGCGAGCTGAATATGCGTAAAGTTTTGAGAGCTGCTGGTTTACTCACCAGAGATGCACGTAAAGTTGAACGTAAAAAAGTTGGACGTCATAAAGCTCGTAAAGGCACTCAATTTTCAAAACGTTAAAAAATACCCTCTTTTTGGGGGATCATCTAATGGTAAGATCGCGGACTCTGACTCCGTTAATCTAGGTTCGAATCCTAGTCCCCCAGCCATACTGTGGGTATATTTAGGTTTAAACTAGGTCACTTATTATAGAGGTAAAAAAAATGGCAATTAAGCACTCGACCATGACTTTATACTCGGATCAAATCAGTATAGCTAGTCACAGAACCAGAATAGCTTTGGCTGAAAAAGATATAGCTGTAAATATAATCTATGTCGACAAGGATAATCCTCCTGAAGATTTACTAACCCTTAATCCATATGGCTCTATCCCTACATTAATCGATCGTGATTTGGTATTATATGAACCAGGAATTATTGCCGAATACCTGGATGAACGCTTTCCTCATCCGCCTCTTTTACCAGTTTATCCAGTAGCAAGATCCAAATGCCGCTTAGTAATTCATCGTATTGAGCAAGATTGGCTGCAACTTATCACTAAAATAGAAAGCTGTTCTCAAAAAAGTGAACTGATATCACTTAGAAAAGAGCTACAAGATCAATTATTAAGCGTTATCCCTTTGTTTAACGAAGCACCATATTTTCTTAGCGAAGAATTCTCTCTGGCAGACTGTTGTTTAGCTCCGATGTTCTGGCGCCTTAAAAAATTAGAAATAGAATTACCAACGCGTGCCAAACCAATCATCGAGTACATGAAGCGCGTTTTTGCACGCGAATCGTTCCGTGATAGTTTATCAGACATGGAAACCGAGATGGCGGAGTAAGATATGAATAGCGAAATGACCTCCTCAAAACCATATTTAATTAGAGCTATCTACGAATGGATTGCCGACAATAATTGCACACCATATGTCAGTATAAACACCAACTTCCCTCGCGTAGATATACCAAAAGGATATGCTATAGATGGATTAATTACTTTAGACATCTCTATGGCCTCTACCAAAGAGTTAATGATCGATAATAAAGCTATAAGTTGCAAAGCCAGATTTAACGGCGTAGTGCACCATCTTTATATCCCTATTGGATCTATAATCGCCATCTTTGCAGAAGAGACTAAGCAAGGAATGAACTTTCCAGAAGAGGAATATCTAGAAGAAGATTATGATGACAATACTGAATTTCAGCCTGAAAACTCCCAACCTAAAGCCACCTCTAGATTTCAAGTTTTAGACGGCGGCAAAGATTAACAGCTCTAAATCCCAAATAAAAACCTCACCACTCCTGAAAGATAGCTGACAATTGGCAGTAGAATCTTGCCTATGATGCCGAGATAAATTAATGCAATGATAATCACCATACCGTATGGTTCTATACGCTGATACAAAATAGCTAACTTTGCCGGCAAAACGCTGGCAAGAATATTACTGCCGTCTAGCGGAGGAATTGGCAATAAGTTTAATACGGCTAAAATTAGATTAATTTGAATCCCAGCACTTCCCATGTATAAGATTGCGAGCGCACCTGGAAAATCACGCTCTAAAAGCAACATACCCAATTTAGCAATAGCAGCCCAAACAAATGCCATTAAAAAATTAGCCATGGGGCCGGCGCATGAGACAATAGCAAAATCACGTCTTGGATTTTTTAAGTTATAGGGATTAACCGGCACGGGCTTAGCCCAACCAAAAATTATTCCACCCACCCACAACAAAACCATTGGTACGATAATGGTACCTAAAATATCTATATGTTTGAGTGGATTTAGAGTAATCCTACCC
>CAZTPH010000001.1:47455-52904 GCA_964614705.1 uncultured Coxiellaceae bacterium | reverse complement strand
ACTTATGGTTTAGCTATTAATACTAGAAATCTATTTTTTACTAAAATTTATACTGATCTTACTTTGGAATATGTTGCGGGAAAAATCAAGTATGATGGGTATGAACAATCCCCGTCTTATACAGTTATAAAAAGAAAAATGATGCAAAGCATGATTAATATAGATACCAAACTAGGATTAATTTTACTAGATAATAACTATCTGCAACTTATTCCTTATGGAGGACTTGGTTTTCGTCATTGGCAACAAGCCACCCACCTTAGCTACCAACATTTTAAAGCTCTAGCCGGCGTAAGGTTAAACTGCTTTTTATCGGAAAACTTTTCCTTATCTCCTTTTGCATCAATTGGTACTACTCTTAGGCCACGAGCAAAAAACACGGTGCTTCCAGTTACTTTTCATATGGGAACTAAAGCGATCTACGAAGCTGGCTTAGAACTAAACTATAGATTAGATGATGAGATCTTTCTAACTAGTAGCGCAAGTTATACCAGTTTTCGTTATGGACAAGATATTAATACTCACCCTACATATAAAGAGCCTAACAGCAAAACCCAAGAGATCCGGTTTTCGATCGGGATCAAATATAGCTTTATTTAACCTAAAAAGAGCATGAAAAAAATAATTTACTTAAGTTTATTGTTAATTTTTAAACTGGCATTTGCGGGCAGTGGATCTGCCACAGAGGAGTTAGCCTCTCTACTAAACAATCTCCATACTATCGAAGCTTCATTTGAGCAAGCAATAATATCCAGCAAAGGAATTGAAAGCCAAGAAAAAACTTGCGGCAAGATGTTGATTATTAAACCTGGTAAATTTAGATGGGAAACCACTTCGCCTAACCATCAAATAATTATTATCAATCAAAGCAGTTCTATTTTATATGATGGCGACCTAGAACAGCTAATTAAACGCAAAGTAGATCTAGCCAACCCCAATAATCCGGCGATGTTGCTTAGTAGTCAAACCGAAAAGATTAAAAATGCTTTTCAGATTACTAAAGAAAGAAGCTCTGCACCATTAACTATTTTTGTCTTAACTCCCAAAAATCAAGATGGCGGATATCACTGGATTAAGCTAGCCTTTAAAGAAAAAAAATTAACCGCCCTTTACATCAGGAACAATCTCGATCAAGACGCGGTAATTCGTTTTACCCAGCTTAATTTTAATCGCAAAATCGATCCCAAAAACTTCATCTTTACCCCGCCTAAGAACACTGAGGTGTTTGATGAGCGATAATTCATAATGAAAAAAGCTGGCACACTATACATCGTCGCAACACCGATCGGCAATCTGGCTGACATAACTTTGCGCGCCATTACTACTTTGAATCAGGTTGACTTAATCGCAGCAGAAGATACAAGACACAGCAAAAAATTACTTAATCATTATGCCATCAAAACCAAATTAATTTCCCTGCATGAATATAATGAAGAGCAAAAATCGCATTTTATCATCGACCAACTAATTGCTGGCAAAAATATTGGCTTAATTAGTGACGCAGGAACTCCTCTAATCAGCGATCCTGGTTTTCAGCTGATTAACTTGGTTAAAAAATCCGCCATACCAGTTACCGCTATTCCTGGGCCATCTGCTTTAATTACTGCGCTATCGATATCTGGTCTACCAACAGATCGATTTACTTTTGAGGGATTTCTGTCTGCTAAAAGCCAAGCACGAATCAAAGATCTACAAAAATTAATTACTGAAGATCGTACTATGATCTTCTACGAATCACCGCATAGATTATTGGATACTATCGAAGGGATGATAACGGTATTTGGGGGAAAGCGTTTTGCAGTCATTGCTAAAGAGCTAACCAAAACATTTGAAACAATCTATTGCGGCACACTTGCAGAAATTATCAACTGGCTAACTAGCAACAAAGAACATCAAAAAGGAGAGTTTGTAATTCTAGTAAAAGGAGCAGAGCAAAAACCACAAATTGATAGTGAGGCAATTCGTATTTTTAACATTCTCAAAGAAGAGCTATCACATAAGCAAGCGGCAGCGCTAACTGCTGAAATAACTGGGATTAATAAAAATCATCTTTATAAAGCCTTTCTTTGATTCTGAAGTATTGATGATTTCGATAAAATAATGTTATTTTATAATAAGTTAACCAAACATCTTTATTCTACCCAATCAATTATCATATGAAAATTGCATGTAATTATAATGTTATGACATCATAATTACATGCAATTATGATATTTTAAATTCACAAGAGAAGAAATATGTTTGTCAATCGAACTAATCAAGATGTCATTTTTGAATCTATTAAAGGCAAATACATTACTACAATTTTGGGGGCAAGAAGAGTAGGAAAAAGTTTTTTGGTTATTGAATATATAAATCGCCATAAACAACATCCATGGGTATTGCTTAATATGGATGAGCTTGCTATGCGTGAAGAGGTAGTTAGGGGCAATCTTGTACGTATTATTGAAGAATCGGTTAGATTTCCTTTGGGTAGCAGAAAAATTTGGGTGGTAATTGATGAAGCACAAAAATGTCCAGAAATCTTTGATCAAGTAAAAATATTATATGACCGGTTTAAAAACCAAGGAGATATGATAAAAATTATTTTAACTGGTTCTGGATACCTATACCTACAACATTTAGCTACAGAAACTTTAGCAGGACGTATAGAACTATTTTATTTGCGCGAATTTGGTTTACAAGAGGCGCTCGCTTTTAACTATCAAGAAAATACACCGCTTACCCCAACCCTATCCTTAGCGTGCGACCAAAAAGATTTTTTAGCTGTGGAAAAAAATATACGACTGATCGCACCTTTAAGAAAAATAGCAATAGAAAGCATCGAAACATTATTAATTTACGGCGGTTTTCCCGAGGTTTTAGCCGAAACAACTGCTGAGCAGCGTAAGCGTTATTTAAGCAATTATTTACAAACCTACTTAGAGAAAGATGTACGCGATATTAAAACTATAGAAAATTTAGATTTATATAAAAAACTTATGGAAATTATCGCCGAACAAACAGGATCAATACGGCAAGATATTAGATTACTAACTGCCTTAAGCTGTAATCGTGATACTCTAAAAAAATATCGTGGTTATTTAATTGCTACTTTGATATATCAAGAGATTTATCCATTCATCGGCAGTTCATTAAAACGGATAGTTAAATCCCCAAAAGGATATTTATTGAATAACGGTTTGATCAGTTATTTGACCGGCTTAGATAATCTAGAGATTTTGAAAAAAACTGGGCTAGTTGGTTATCGTTTTGAAAATTGGTTTTTAAATGAACTGTTAATTTGGATAGACCAAGCTGCTGATCGTAGCAACATTAGTTACTGGCGCACAAGTGCTGGGGTAGAGGTAGATTTTATCGTTGAAAAAAAACCTCATATTTTTCCATTTGAGGTGAGTTATACAACCACAGTTCAAGCCAACAAAATAAAAAATTTATTGAGGTTTTTAGCAGAAGAACCTAGAGCTAAAGTTGGATATTATATTTATCTCGGCGATTATAGCTACGACCCAACTACCCGCATTTGTTGTCTACCAGCCTGGGCTATTGTTTAAGCTAAAAAGATCTCTAGATAAACCAGATGACGAGTGATGTTAGTCAGGCGTGCCGGAGAGAAAACCTGATCATAAAATTCAGCTTTCGCCCGACACATACTCTCGCCAAAAATTTTCTTTCTGAACATCAAAGATAAGTAGTTTACAGGGAATGGTGCCGTTGAAAAAATTATATTGCTTCTTGGGGCGCATCCCGAGATTTTTTCCCAAAGTGGGGTTGCCGGTAAAGATAGCAGCTGTCCAACCAACAAAATTATTACGCAAACTACCGCCAAGAGAACTATACAACTCAACCAATTTATCCTGCTCTTTTTCTAATCTCTTTCCGTAGGGAGGGTTAGTAACTACTAAACCATTAACAGAAAAATTAAAATCGATCGGCTTAACATCTTTTACTCCACCAACCTCTACCACTACATTTTCTAGGCCCACATTATGGATACATCTCTTGGCAATTGTTATAGCCTGGTGATTAAGGTCGGCGCCACCAATAATTACCTTACATTTTTGAGCTCCTTGATATTTGCGATCACTTGCTTCACTTAATAATTTATTCCACAATGACTGATCATGATTAACCCAACCCATAAAACCAAATTTCTCGCGCATTAGAGCAGGAGCATAATCTTGCGCCATCATTGCTGCCTCAATTAAAATCGTTCCTGATCCACACATCGGATCAAAAAGCGGCAAACCTTGCCCAGCAAATTCTAGCCAATTACTACGATATAAAATAGCTGCTGCCAAAGTCTCTTTTAACGGCGCCTCACCAGGAATATTTCGATAACCCCTAAAATGCAGACTATCTCCTGAAAGATCTAAACTAATAGTAGCTTCGCCTTTATTTAAATAAACATTTACCCTGACATCAGGATTTTCTTTATCAATATTTGGCCGCCGACCGGTTTTTTTTCTGATTTGATCAACGATAGCATCTTTAACTTTTAAAGCACCGAAGTAGGAGTTGTTAATTGCCGCAGATACTCCGGCAAAATCCACTGCTAAACTACCATCATCCTTAATATGATCCGTCCAATTAATTTTGCTTACCCCTTCATATAAAGCTTCCGCATCTTCAGCATTACAACTACCAAGATGCAATAACACTCGATTGGCGAGCCTTGACCACAAACAAACCCGATACATAAAAGCCAAATCTCCAGTAAAAGCAACCCCAGCAACGGTTTGTTTAGTGTTTGTAGCCCCTAACCTAATCAGCTCATCTTCCAAGAGCCCCTCAAGATTTTTAGCGCAAGTAACAAATAAATTTAATTTCTTAGACATACGAGATGTAATTTACTACAATTTACCAAAAAAAGCTGTAAATTAATATTATTTTGGAGTGGCCACATCTATGATAGAAAAATTTAATCGCCCCATTGATATAAATGATGAAGAAGCCAAGCAAACAGAATTGGCATACTACTTAAAACAGATACACGTAATCAGAGAACTAGCAAAAAAATTGGATATAATTTTAAAATTTGATCTTCCAGATGATAAGAAAAAACAGTGGGATAATTACACTTGTTTATCAGAAATCAAAGGGCAAGATCCCATAGAGTATTCCGAAAAAAATGGCTATATGATAGAAGGACTGGGGACATATGAATGGGCCAACAAACATATATTATCCGATAAAAAATCGGTTAACATAAACACATAATTGTACTACTATTTCCCTCCTTCTTGATTGCTAGCACCCTAGATAATTGGACCTACGGGCTTTTTTAGATTTGTTTTTCGGTTTTCAGCAGCACCTTTAGGTAGTAAACTTAATCTGATTTTTGTACAATCAAACCATGAGAAACGGCAAGATCACCCTCTTAACCAGCATTGGCGCGGCTTTAGAATATTATGACCTAGTAATCTATAGCCTTTTAGCCAAATTTATT
>CAZTPH010000001.1:0-47445 GCA_964614705.1 uncultured Coxiellaceae bacterium | reverse complement strand
ATTAGCATCCATTTTTTCCCCAGCACTAACCGTACTACTGCATTATTTGCTACCTTTGGGGTGTTAACATTGGGTAACATTATGCGCCCCATTGGAGGAGCAGTTTTAGGGTTTTTCGGTGATCGTTTTGGCAGAAAAAAGATCTTTGCCAATACTTTGATCTGGATGGCTGGCGCAACTTTTATCATGGGAATTACTCCTACTTTTAATAGCCTGGGAATTACCGCTACTATAATCTTTAGTCTCTGCCGCTTAATTCAAGCACTAGTATTTGGCGCAGAATTTCCTGGGGCACTGACTATATTATCAGAACATATCGATCATAAAAAACATGGTCTCCATTTTGGTTTTATGGTGTCTGCTGTTGGGCTCGGTGTTTCTTTAGGATCTTTGGTTATCTGGATTTTAACTAAACTTTTATCAGATCAAGAGATGACTAATTGGGGATTTAGAATTCCATTTATACTTGGAGGCACTTTAGCAATCATCGGGTTTCATATCCGTAAACACCTGCCAGAGACCCCGCAATTTCTCGCTACTAAACAAACAAAAAATACCCCCTCTATCAAACTGATTAAAGACCACATTTATCAGCTGGTAATAGTTGCTGGTATCTCTTTATTTCCTGCCTCACTTTCTACATTTAAACTAACTTTTCCGGTATATCTCAATGAATTCTATCACTTTTCCTTAAACGACATCTATTTGGCGATGACTTTTGGTTATACTTGGTCTGCAATCATGAAACCGATTTTCGGCTGGGCATCTGATTATACCGGAAAAAAAGTCATGATTATTGCTTCAGCAGTATTAATGATAATTTTTGTTTTCCCGGTTTTTTCACTTTTAAACTTGAGAACCAACCTTGCTTTATTTGTCTTTGTTTTCTTCAGTCAAACAATAACATCTAGTATTGCTGCTAGCTATTTTGTTTTGTTGCCTAAAGCCTTCCAAACTGCAGTTAGATACACAGGGGTAGGAATAAGTCACAATATTACTCACTTAATTGCGGCTCTTACCCCACTAGTCATGACCTACGTATACAGCGTTGCCCAAAATCCTAATTATTTGATTTTTGGATTTATAGCGCTAGCTTCGCTTACTATCGTTAGTACCATTGCTTTTAAGGCAAAATAGCCTTTAGATCAAAGCAGTCCTAAATCTAACTTTCCTTGCTCTGAAATCATCGAACGATCCCAAGGAGGATCGAAAACTAGTTCAATCTCTACTGAATTGATCCCCGCCAAAGCCTGGACTCTGTTTTTAGCATCCTCGATAATAATCGGCCCCATGCCACAACCTGGCGAAGTTAGGGTCATCCGTATTTTAGCGTTAAATTTATCCAGATCTTGAATAAGATCAACACCATATACTAAACCAAGATCTACAATATTAACTGGAATTTCAGGATCATAACAAGCGCGTAATGCAGACCACACTCGCTCTTCTGGCGAACCGCTACTACCAATATAATTATGATCAGCCTGGGTTTTTCCGAGCGCATCAGCATCTTTATCATCTACTCGATACATCGAACCATTTGCAAGTACAGTAAAAGAACTTCCTAAAGATTGAGTAATGGTTACCTCAGTACCCTCAGGTAAAATAGCTCCAGTCCCAAAAGGGACTTGGACAACCGCTAAATCCCGGTTAATTTTAATAGTCTCCTGCATACACTTCTTATTTCTCTTTTTTATTTTCTTTACTCAGCGCAGCTTTCAAAGTATGCCAAGCCAAAGTGGCGCATTTTACCCGCATAGGGAATTCCGCTACACCGGCTAAAATAGCTAATTTACCTAGCTTTTCCGGATTAGCTACTTTCCCAGTGACAATCATCTCTTGAAAAGCCTCAAGCAATTCCAAAGCTTCTTGATGAGTTTTATTTTTGATTGCATCACTCATTAATGATGCAGAAGCGGTGGAAATTGCACACCCTTCTCCTTTAAAACCAACCTCAGTAATCACCCCTTCTTGCTCTTTAATATAGAGCGTTAACTTATCCCCACACAATGGATTAAAACCATCTTGAACATGGTCAGCGTTTTCAAGTGCTCGAAAATTATGGGGATGTTGGCTGTGATCAATGATTACTTGCTGATATAACTCTTTTAAATCGCTCATATAAACCTACTTAAAAAGTTTATTAACCTGATTAATTGCGCTAGTTAAAATATCTACTTCTGCTTGCGTATTATACACCCCAAAGGATACTCTAGTTGTGCCAGATATACCATAAAAATCCATCAGTGGCATAGTACAATGATTGCCAGCTCTTACCGCCACTCCCTCACCGTCTAAAATAGTAGCAACATCATGAGGATGGGTGCGTTGCAAAACAAAAGAGATAGTTGCGATCTTAGCTTTAGCATTACCAATGATAGTTAGCCCATCTATCTTGTGCATTTTATCTGTAGCATATTTTAGTAACTGCTCTTCATGATTCATAATCTTACCTAAACCAATAGAATTAATAAAATCAATAGCAGCGCCTAAACCAACCACTCCTGCAATATTAGCGGTCCCAGCCTCAAACTTCTGGGGTAAATCGGCAAATTCACTTTCAGCAAAAGTTACTCGTTTAATCATATCGCCGCCGCCTTGATATGGCGGCATAATATCTAAAAACTTTTCTTTGCCATACAAAACCCCAACCCCAGTAGGGCCGTAAGCTTTGTGGGCCGAGAAGGTATAAAAATCACAATCAAGCTCTTGAACATCTACTTGTAGATGCGATAGAGCCTGCGCACCATCTACTAGCACTGGAATATTGTATTGATGCGCAATCTCAATTATTTTTTTTACTGGATTAATAGTTCCCAAGGTATTCGAAACATGGGTAATAGCCACCATCTTAGTATGCTGATTAAGTAGTTGCTGATAATGATCTAGATCAATCTCCCCGTTTTGATTGATATTAATAACTTTTAATTTGGCACCGGTTTTCTTAGCAATTAATTGCCAAGGAACGATATTAGAATGATGCTCCATGGTACTAATTACAATTTCATCTCCAGATTTAAAAAATTCTCCTCCGTAGCTTGCTGCAACCAAATTAATTGCTTCAGTAACACCGCGCACAAAAATTATCTCATGAGCATGTTTAGCATGAATAAATTGGGCAATATTGGCACGCACATTTTCATAAGCTACGGTAGCGCGCTCAGCCAACTTATATACTCCACGATGAATATTAGCAAAATCATGCAAATAAAAATGATCCATTGCCTCAATCACATTTAAAGGTTTTTGAGTAGTAGCTGCATTATCCAGATACACTAAGGGCTTAGGTGTTAAGTTATTTTGTAAAATCGGAAATTGTGCTCTAATGGTTTTATTCATAATTTAACGCCAGTTGCATTAACCGATCATATTTAGGGAGCAATGAGATTACCTCTTCAACAAAGGCAACTGCAAGCATCTTGATCGCTTCACTTTTGGGTATTCCTCGCGATTGTAGATAAAAAATAGCCTCTTGATCAACTTGACCAACTGTAGCTCCGTGGTTGCAGATCACATCATCATTATAGATTTCAAGCTCAGGTGAAGTATTAGCTATTGCCTGATCAGACAATAACAGATTTTTATTAGTAACCTGCGCTTTACTCTGTGAAGCGCCAGAATATACGATCACACGGCAATCGAAATTATTTTCTCCGCTACCTCCAACTACGCTTTTAGCTAAAACCTCACTGGCACAACTTGGCTTGATATGTTCAATTAAGATCTGATTTGTCATCTTTTGGTGGCTACTTGCAAAATTTATCCCATTAATTTTGACCAGAGCATTTTCCTCATTAAGTTTAATATTAAGTTGTTCATAAAAATTACGGCTTTTCTTACTTAGAAAATTCCTCGTTACCTGGCTTGATGCTGATTGAATAATTTCCACGCTATTATTATAGGTAGCGATACTATCACCAAATTGATGCCAAATTAATCCAGCACTATCTTTGACTTCAATGGTCATGGCTATTTGAACATTAGAACCTGGGTCGGTACTAGCTAAAGAAATATGTTCTTCAATAAACTCAGCTTGACTGCCAGACGCTACTATTATCTTGAGTTGAAACTGAAAATTCTTGGTAGCAACAAATAACAAATGGATTAGACGATCAAGATGTACGAGCTCCCCTACTACTAGCGCATCTTGTTTAAATTCAACCCCATTTGGTAACTCAGAGACACTATCAACAAACTTACCGTCCCAAATCAAAACTAGATTGGTCTTTGGCAACTGCAAATTTTTGGTTATTTCATCGTAATTTGGTGGTAGCATTATTATCTCAGTTAAATTTATCACTAGCATTATATTATGAATCAAGAAATTATTAAACTAGCTAAAAAAGTTGGTAAATGTTTAAAAAAACAGCATCTTTATTTGGTATGCGCTGAGTCTTGCACCGGCGGCTTGTTAGCTGGCGCAATTACTGCTATAGCTGGTAGCTCAGAATACTTTGACCGAGGATTTGTCGTCTATAGCAATCTAGCTAAAACCGAAGAATTAGGAGTAAAAAAACGTACTCTGGCAAAATTTGGAGCAATTAGCGAAAAAACCGCCGAAGAGATGGCGCACGGAGCCCTTAAACACAGCCATGCTAAAATTGCCATTGCTATTACCGGCATTGCCGGCCCAAGCGGTGGGTCTAGAACCAAACCAGTTGGAACTGTATCTTTTTCAGTAATTAGTCTAGCAAATTCTCCAAAAAACGTTACAATGCGCTTTGGCGGCAATCGTGATGCGGTTAGAGCTCAAGCGGTAAAATTTGCCTTAGATTGGTTGTTAAAAGAGCTTCTATAACTGCATTTTGTTTACAATCTGTTGATAAATAATGCTTAACTTTAAAAAGATAATCAGTATAGCTATTTGCGTTACCTTTTTGTTACCCGAAAGTGTTACAGCCGAATTTAGCTATGTCCTTAGATCACTCAAAGATGAGGCTGATCAATCGGCGGTTATCAGCTCTAAAGAAAGATCTGCTGCGGCAATTAGAGCATGCCGCGGAATCAGAAATGCTGATACCACGAAAAAAATAGTAGCCTTAACTTTCGATGATGGCCCAAACAACGGTTATACCAGAGAAATTCTAGAGATTTTGCGAGAAAATAATATTCATGGAACATTTTTTATGGTAGGACAAAACGTCACTGAATATCCTAAGGTGGTACAAGAGGCATTTTTGGACGGAAATATTATTGCCAATCATACTGAATCTCATCATAACCTTGCTAACCTGGAGGGTGAAGCAATTGAGCAAGAATTGGTGCAAGGATCGCAAGCAATCCATAAAGTCATTGGCAAAAAACCTCTTTTATTTCGCCCGCCATACGGTTCTTGTTCGATTAAATCTTTTAGAGTAGCAAGAAATTTAGGCTTAAAAACCATTATGTGGAGCTCAATTACTGACGACTACCATTTTAAAGCTACTAGCCCTACAAAAATAGCAAGTGAAATCATAAGCTTAGTTGGACCAGGGGCAATAATTACGCTGCATGATGGTGGTGGCAATAGACAAAAAACGGTAGAGGCGCTAGCCATTATAATTAAAGAACTAAAAGGGAAGGGCTATGAGTTTGTGACTATACCTGAGTTGCTTGGGATAGCCGCATATGCTGAAGATCGCGAATCTAGCCAAGATACCCAAAATAATTCTCAATAAAAAACTGAAATCACGTAGTTTATTATCATGCTTTTTGTGTAATAATAGGCAAACAAAAACAATTTTAAAAGGGGTATAAGATATGGATGAAAATCGTAAAAAAGCGTTAGCAGCTGCACTGTCTCAGATCGACAAACAATTTGGCAAAGGGTCAGTCATGCTTCTTGGCGACTATGAAGCCAATAGAGACATTCAAACTGTTTCAACTGGATCTTTAGGACTAGATGTTGCTTTAGGAATTGGAGGCTTGCCGCGTGGTAGAGTAGTAGAAATTTATGGCCCAGAATCATCTGGCAAAACCACTTTAACTTTACATGTAGTAGCTGAAATTCAAAAACAAGGTGGAACTGCTGCTTTTATCGATGCTGAGCATGCTCTTGACCCATCATACGCAGAAAAATTGGGAGTAAAAGTAGGAGATCTATTGATCTCACAACCCGACACTGGTGAACAAGCACTAGAGATTGCCGATATGCTAGTACGCTCCAGCGCAGTTGATTTAGTTGTAATTGACTCCGTAGCTGCTTTAACTCCAAAAGCAGAAATCGAAGGGGAGATGGGCGATCAACACATGGGGTTACAAGCGAGGCTGATGTCACAAGCCCTGCGTAAACTTACTGCCAATATTAAGCGCTCTAACACTTTAGTGATTTTTATTAACCAAATTAGAATGAAGATTGGGGTGATGTTTGGCAATCCAGAAACCACAACTGGCGGTAATGCGCTTAAATTTTATGCTTCAGTTAGATTAGATATTCGTCGTACTGGCTCAATTAAAAGGGGTGACGAAGTAATCGGTAACGAAACTAGAGTGAAAGTAGTAAAAAATAAAGTTGCTCCACCATTTAGATTGGCTGAATTTGAAATTCTTTACGACCAAGGAATTTCACGCGAAGGAGAAATTATCGATCTGGGCGTACAACATGAATTAATCGACAAGTCTGGCGCCTGGTATGATTATAAAGGTAAACATATTGGCCAAGGCAAGGATAATGCTCGTGAATTTTTAAGAGAACATCCTGAGATAGCGACCGAAATCGAAAAACAGCTGAGAGCTAAATTACTGGACAAACAGCCAGCTAAAGCTGGTGAACAACCGCCAAAAGCTAAAGAAAAGAAAAGCTAGTTTTATGCCGAACAATATTCGCTCTCTTGCCCTAGATATGCTAGCCAGGCGCGAGCATTCTTGCTTTGAGTTAAAACAAAAACTACTTGCCAAGGGTTTTGATAGAGACCAAATTGATCAAGAGCTGCGTAATCTTGCCAACCAAAAACTGCAAAGCGATGAGCGCTTTACTGAAAGTTATGTTAATATGCGAATACGCAAGGGTTTTGGTCCGATTAAAATTGCGCTAGAATTAAGAGAGCGCGGCATAGCAAAAGAGGAGGTTGAAAAATTTCTTTCTTTATACAAAAACGATTGGGTTGCAAAAGCAAAACAGCTGGCAGAAAAGAAATTTGGTCAAGATACTCCAAAAAATACCCATGAATTAGCAAAATTAATCCGCTACTTAGCAGGCAAAGGTTTTACCAATGATCAAATAAGAGAAGCATTAAAATATGACCAAAATTACTAGCACAGCAGAGATTAGATCTGCCTTTTTAAGATACTTTGAACAACACAACCACCAAGTAGTACCCAGTAGCTCGCTGGTACCAGTTGGTGATCCCACCCTATTTTTCACCAATGCCGGGATGGTGCAGTTTAAGGCTCTTTTTTTAGGCGCAGAAAAACGTTCCTATACTCGAGCTGCTAGTGCACAAAGATGTTTGCGTGCTAGTGGGAAACATAACGATTTGGGAAATGTTGGTTATACTACTCGTCACCATACTTTTTTTGAAATGCTAGGAAATTTCAGTTTTGGCGATTACTTTAAAACAGAAGCTATTCACTATGCCTGGGAATTTTTGACTGAAGAGTTGGGAATAGATCCCAAGCGACTTTGGATTACCGTACATAAAAAAGATTTAGAAACTGAACAGTTGTGGCAACAAGAGTTTAAATCCAGTAACAAAGCAGCCCAAGGCTTGAGTCATTGTGATGACCAAGATAATTTTTGGGCGATGGGAGAAACTGGTCCGTGTGGATATTGCAGCGAAATATTTTATGATCATGGGGAACATTTTCCTGGAGATCCTCCTGGTGGAAAAACTGAGGGAGAGCGGTATGTCGAGATTTGGAATTTGGTCTTTATGCAATTTGAGCGCGATAACCAAAGCAAGCTTGCTCCACTACCAAAACCCTCCATCGATACTGGCATGGGTTTAGAAAGAATAGCTGCTGTCATGCAGGGGGTACACGATAACTACGACATTGATATCTTTGCTGAACTAAAAGCAACATTTTTTGCAATGCTTAAAAATCATCATGGAACCAAACTGCCACTTATAGCATCTGATGAAGCTAAGATCGCTGCAAGAGTAGTGGTAGACCACATTCGTTCTGCTGCTTTTTTAATTGCTGATGGAGTAATTCCCTCCAATGAAAAATCTGGTTATGTGCTACGCAGCATTATTCGTCGTGCAGTATATTATTTATATCGCCTAGATATTAGAGATCCTTTTTTCTTCCGCTTGGTTGACCCTCTGATCAAAATCTTTTCACCTGTATATCCCGAAATGAAACTAGATCAATTACAAAACCAAATTGTTACAACTTTACAACAAGAAGAGGGGAGATTTTTAGAAACCCTTGATCGCGGTTTAAAAATTCTTGCAGGAGAGTTACAAAAACTTAAGGGCAAAATTATTCCTGGGATCGTTGCTTTTACCCTTCACGATACTTATGGTTTACCAATTATTTTAACTGAAGAGATCGCAAAAAAACATGGACTAACCGTAGATCACGATGGATTTGAGCATAACATGAACCAACAAAGAGAAAACTCTAAAGCTGCTCTAAAAAATAAACTCACCACTAAATTAGCGTTCGATATAGAAAATAAAACTGATTTTGTCGGTTACGATATTGAACAAACTCAAAGCAAAGTTATCGCTATTTTTAAACCAGACGGCGCGCCTACAACAACTATTACAGCTGGTGAGGATGCGATTGTTATTCTAGATATCACTCCATTTTACGGAGAATCTGGAGGACAGGTTGGGGATAGCGGTGAGATATTTGCTGGCGCTTTTACTTTTTTGGTAAATGACACCCAAAAACAAGATGGAACTCAGCTACACTATGGACAACTAAAAAATGGCTCTATTAGTGTTGGCGAATTAGTTACTGCCAAGATAGATGCTGATAGAAGAGAACGCATTAGATTAAACCACTCTGCAACTCACTTACTACACAAAAGTCTACGCATGACTTTAGGTGATAGTGCTACGCAAAGAGGATCTGCTGTAGATGACCAACGCCTGCGTTTTGACTTTGCTTATCCTATTGCTTTAACTAAGGAACAGATCGATGAAATAGAAAAACTGGTCAATCAACATGTTCGCTCTAATTTAGAGGTACATACCGAATTAACCTCGCTGGAAGAGGCCAAAAGAAGTGGGGCTGCTGCACTGTTTGGCGAAAAATATGGTGATGAGGTAAGAGTAGTATCGATGGGTGATTTTTCTAAAGAGCTATGTGGTGGTACCCATGTAAAACACACGGGTAATATTGGTCTATTTAAAATAATCAATGAGTCCAGTATTGCCGCTGGAATTAGAAGAATTGAGGCTACTACCGGCGAAAATGCTATCTTCATCATTAGCAAAATAGCTGAACAGCTAAAGGAGGTAGCAAGGGTAATATCTGCTAATCCAGTTGATCTTGTGACCAAATTACATGATTTGCTAAATAATATGGATCTCAAAGATAAGGAGCTAAAATTGCTGAGAAAGGAAATTAATGCTATTAAAATCAAGAAATTAATTGAAAATGCGGTTAGACTCGGAGATAACGCTATTATCATTGCTAACCTAGGAGATATCGATGCTTACTCCATGAAAGAGATGGTAGAAAATATAAAGAATACCGTAAAAACCACTATAGTGGTTTTATCTAGTATTAAAGATGAAAAAGTACATTTGATTGTAGGAGTAACAGATAATTTGACTGATCGCCTCGGTGCTAATATACTACTTGAGTATTTAATTAAGCAGATAGCTGGTAGTGGTGGCGGCAGAAAAGAGATAGCTCAGGGAGGAGGAACTGCTAATAACTCATCCCTCCAAGAAGCTTTAGACTCCGTTTTGCCCTGGATAAAAGAAAAATTAAATTACTAACATTTAAGAATTCCTTAATGTTTGTAGTTTACACTCCTCTATGAGCATGTGATTTTTTATATGCTCTTGGGTTTTGATTTTTGCAATGGAAAGTTTTACGGAGAATAAAATATGTTAATACTTACAAGAAGGATTGGAGAATCTCTGATCATTGGAGACCAGATAACTATAACGGTACTTAATATTAAAGGTAACCAGGTGCGCTTAGGTATCGATGCACCTAAGGATATCTCTGTGCATCGTGAAGAGGTATATCAACGTATCCAAGATGAAAAGAATAGAATGCCAGATGTTGAAGAATAACGCATCGTCCAATATAGAAAAATCCTTTTAACCATAATCTGCTACGGGACTATTCCCGTAGTTTTGATTTGGTCAACTAAGCAAACCAAATCGCCGTCTGATAATTTTACGTTTAACCTATCATGTTTTTTTGTCACTAAAACGCTTTTAATAATCGCACCGTCTTTCGTGGTTATACTATAACCACGAGCTAATGTTGCTAGTGGGCTAATAGCATGAAGCGCTTGGCTATGTTTTGCTAAACGCTCTTGATAGCTGGAAAAAATTCTAGCAATCACTAGATGCAATCTATGTTCTAATTCGTCGATTCTTTGTCGCTTTTGATTAAGATAATCTTGGGGATGTCTAAGACGAGTTTTAAGATTATTAAATAGCAATTGATATTTTGCTAAATTATGGTTAATTATTCGGATTAAATGCACAATTAAGCTACGCAAATTATTTTTCAGCTCTGGCATACTGGGAACAGCTAGTTCTGCAGCAACTGATGGAGTAGGCGCACGTAAGTCAGCAACAAAATCAGCAATAGTGAAATCGGTTTCATGACCAATGGCGCTAATAATTGGTAGACTACTTTCAAAAATTGCATACGCTACACTTTCTTCATTAAATGTCCATAGATCTTCGAGAGAACCTCCGCCTCGCGCTAAAATAAGCAGATCACATTCTTGCCTGGCATTAGCAGCTTGAATAGCTGTGATAATCTGATCGGCAGCACCACTCCCTTGTACCATCACCGGATAGATAATTACTTCAATGGGTGGAAAACGTCGGTGTAGAACATGCAAAATATCGCGAATAACTGCACCTGTTCTAGAGGTAATTACTCCAATAGTTTTTGGAAATTTAGGCAAAGTTTTTTTGTGCTTAAGATCAAACAAGCCTACCTTGGTCAGTTTTTCTTTAAGCTGCAAAAATTTCGCATGTAAATCTCCTAGACCTGATTGCTCCATCTTATCAATAATTAGCTGGTAATCTCCGCGCGCCTCATACAAACTTACCTCTGCACGAACCACTACTTGCATCCCATCAAGCGGTTTAAATTTAAGTGCTAAACCATGCTGGCGAAACATCACCGCTCGAACTTGAGCTGATTCATCTTTAAGAGAGAAGTAGATATGGCCTGAGGCTGGGATTACTAAATTTGAGATCTCTCCTTCCACTAAAATAGAGCTAAAATTTCCCTCTAAGATTTTTTTTACTAAAAAATTTAACTGTGAAACTTTGATAATTTTGGGTTCGGTCATATTGCCCGTTAGTCGATTTTCATACCAGTAGATATTCTGACTAATTTTTATGATTAGGTCTACAATAAAATAAATTTAAATAACCAAAACAACCGGCTGTTTTTTACATCAAGATAACAAAATAACCTGCTGTTTTTTGATCTCTTTCTCTAAGAATATAATTATTTTATAGTGGTTCTCTTTATGGTTGATATATTTTAGAGCAAGTATAATGACCGACTGGCAAGGCAAAGAATACAAAAAAATCGGAGTTTAGCCATGCTTAAATGAGCATTTTTTTGCATTCTTCAACGCAGCCAGCGGTCTTTAGACGCAGCTATAAATGTATCAACCATAAAGAGAACCGCTATAACCCAGCTATCTTAGCCCAACTATCTTTAAGCGTTACAGTTCGATTAAAAATTAATCTCTCAGGCTGAGAGTCATAATCAACCACAAAATACCCCAAGCGTTCAAATTGAAAAATTTCCATCTGTTTTACCTTGGCTAACGATCCTTCCACTAAGCAATTGGTTAAAACGATAAGCGACTTGGGATTTAAATAGGTTTTAAAATCAATTTCTTTATTATGATTAGGATTAGGTACGGTAAAGAGACGATCATATAACCTAACTTCAGCAATAAGTGCAAATTTTTCTGATACCCAGTGAATAGTACCTTTAACTTTACGCCCATCTTGAGCATTGCCACCACGTGAAGCAGGATCGTAGCTACAATGTAATTCTATGACCTTGCCATCACTATCTTTTATTACCTGCTCACACTTAATAATATAAGCGTAACGCAGTCTAACTTCTTGCCCTGGCTTTAATCTAAAAAAATCTTTCGGAGCATCTTCCATAAAATCATCGCGTTCAATATAGATTTCGCGAGAAAATGCTACTCGACGTAACCCCATTTCAGGGTTACTGGGATGATTAGGCGCATCTAAATAGTCAACTTCGTCTGGCGCAAAATTGGTAAGTACAATTTTAAGTGGATTTAAAACTGCCATTACTCTTTTGGCAATTACATTTAAATCTTCTCTGAGGCATTCCTCTAGATAACTCATCTCTATAATACTTTCTTGTTTAGTAACTCCAATTTTGTCACAAAAATTACGAATAGATTGGCTAGTAAATCCCCGTCGCTTAATTCCAAGCAAGGTTGGTAAACGCGGATCATCCCAGCCATCAACTAGATTATTTTCCACTAACTCCAATAACTTGCGCTTGCTCATTACCGTATAGGTTAAATTTAAGCGGGCAAATTCTATCTGCTTGGGATGATTAAGCTCTGGGAGTTGATCTAAAAACCAATCATATAGCGGACGATGATCTTCAAATTCTAAAGTACAAAGCGAATGAGTAATTTGTTCTAGCGCATCAGAGACACAGTGCGCATAATCATACATGGGGTAGATACACCACTGGTCTTTTGTTTTTGGATGAGACTCATGACGCACTCTATAGATTACCGGATCTCTCAAATTAAGATTGGGCGAACTCATATCAATTTTGGCCCGCAACACCTTAGCACCGTCTGCAAATTCCCCACTACGCATCCGATCAAATAGATCAAGATTTTCTGCTATCGCACGCTCGCGATAGGGGCTGTTTTTACCAGGCGCAGTTAAAGTTCCGCGACTAGCGCGAATTTCATCTTGCGTTAAATCACAAACATATGCTTTGCCCGCTTTAATTAGTTTTATTGCACATTCAAATAATGCATCAAAATAATCTGAGGCGTAAAACATATTACCATGCCAATCAAATCCTAACCATTTTACTGCGTCGATAATAGCATGAATATACTCCTCTTCTTCCGTAACTGGATTGGTATCGTCAAATCTTAAATTACAACTACCCTGGTAATCACGAGCAATCCCGAAATTAAGACAGATAGATTTTGCATGACCAATATGAAGATAGCCATTTGGTTCCGGCGGAAAGCGCGTAGCTACCCGTGAGCCATTTTTGCCAGTTTTAAGATCGTTATCGATTATATTATAGATGAAGTTTTTGCTAGTTATGTTATTGTCTGTCATGGAGGTAGCATAGAAAATCGTTAGTCAGGTGTCAAACTTATATAGAATATTGTAATGATAAATAGTTCGCCATGAACACAAAAGATAAACCAGATATAATTGAGATAACTAAATTAAGAGAATGTCAGGAAGCTACAATTATTAAGATTGGCGGCTGCCATAAATCTATCAAAAGATTGGCTGATCTTGGTTTAACGCCTAACACCAAGGTACAACTCATTAGAAAAGCGATCTTTGGTGGCCCAGTAGAAATTAAAGCCAAAGGAACAAATTTAGTGCTTGGAAAGGGGCTTGCAGCTAAAATTTTGGTAACTAGACCATGACAGAGCCCAAAATTAATCTAGCCCTTGCCGGTTATGCCAACGTTGGCAAATCGGTGATTTTTAACCATTTAACTGGTTTGCATCAACATATAGGTAATTGGCCTGGAAAAACCGTTGAGCGAGCTGAAGGCACCCTCCATTATAATGGCTATACGATAGATGTTTTAGATCTGCCTGGAATATACTCTTTATCTTCTTATTCGATTGAAGAGACTATTACCAGAGATTATATTATCTTTGAAACCCCAGATTTCATAGTAAGCGTGGTCGATGCTACCAATCTCGAAACTAATCTAATTTTATTCCTACAGCTATTAGAACTAGAAAAGCCAGTGGTACTGGCCTTAAATATGATTGATCTAGCCCACAAAAAAGGACTTAAAATTGATTATGACCATATCGCCAAAAGTTTGCAAATTCCCGTGGTTCCGGTAACTGCCACCACCGGTATGGGAATTGCCGAAATTTTAGATCAAGGTATTGCATTAACTATTCAGCTACCATTAGTAAAGCCTAATTTACAATATGGTCAAGAGGTAGAGGAAAGAATCACCAGAATTGTAAAAGAGTTAAATCACAAAAATTATGCATATCCTAAGCGCTTTATCGCAATAAAGCTGCTAGAAAAAGATGAGCAAGTGACCTCAGTAGTATTAGATCAAGATCCCGAGGTAATAAATTTAGCAACTACTTTAATTAGTGAGCTTGAGCAAATTCATGGCCATGATGCCTCAGTAGTGATTGCAGACGAGCGTTCTATTTTAGCCTCAAGAATTGCTAAAGAATCGGTTATTTTTGATCGAAAAAAGACTGATAAAACCAAAGAATTTTTGGAAAACATTACTGCCCATAAAATTATCGGCTATCCCATTATGTTATTTATTTTGGGAATGATTTTTCTGATAGTATTCAAAGGCGGAGGATATCTTGCCGAACTTTTGCACCAGATTTTTTTGGGTACTCAAGGTTACTACCAGGAGCTATTTGGACAATCTTGGATAGCAAAAATATTCTGGGGCGGTTTGGCTAGTTTTTTTGCGCTAGTAGAGATTGCTTTTCCTTATATTTTGCCCTTTTATTTTTTGTTATTCATCTTAGAAGACTGCGGGTATTTAGCAAGAATAGCATATCTGATGGATCACTTTATGCATAAGATGGGGATTCACGGTAAAGCGTGCATGCCACTAGTTCTGGGATTTGGTTGTAATGTTCCTGCTTGCCTTGGATGCAGAATCATGGAAACCGAGCGTGAACGATTTATTACCGGTTTGATCGCGGTTTTTATGCCATGCAGCGCAGTTACTGTCGTAGTTGCAGGATTGGTAGGCAGATTTTTGGGAGCAGGCACAGCTGTGATCCTTTATCTTGCCTTATTCATTTTGATTTTTATTATTGGCAAAATTGCCTCAATTTTGGCGCCTGGAGAACCAACAGAACTAATTATGAGAATGCCAAGTTATAAAACCCCCAATTTTAAAACGATACTGATGCAAACCTGGATTAGATTAAGGGAGTTTATCTATATTGCTGCACCAATCGTAATAATTTCAGGCATCTTAATTGAAGGAGCGCTTAGCACCACTTTTTTTGGAACGATTAATAATTTTTTTGCTCTAGTAACTGTAGCATGGTTAAGATTGCCGGCTATTACTGGTGTACTATTAATCTTTGGGATTTTGCGAAAAGAGCTGATCCTGGTGATGCTTGCAACTTTAGTTGGTACTACAGATTTTGCGCTGGTTTTGACCAAAAGCCAAATTATAACTCTTGCGATAGTAAGCATGCTTTATATTCCCTGCGCCGCTACGATTGCAGCTCTTTATCATGAGTTCGGCTGGAAAAAGGCGCTTGCAATAACCATCTTAAAGATAGCATTAGCTATCTTAATAGCTGGAGCAGTTGTAAGGGTAATCAATTTTTAATCTGATGAAGACTTTCTAATTCGCCATTAGAGTTCGTCATGCTAGATTCAAAATTTGTCTATGCTGACAAAAGTCTTCCACAGCTAACAATAGATTATTATAAACTGGGATTTTTAGTTGCTCTGCTTTTAATTTATCGGCAGTTTTACCTGAGGAAAAAACAAAGATAGCGTTAGCACCGAAGCTTCTTGCTGCTTCGATATCACGCCATGAATCTCCTATTACTAACATCTCTGCTGGAGAAATCTGGAATTTCTGGGCAGCTTGTACCAATAGACCAGTTTTGGGTTTGCGGCAACTACAGTTATCATCTGGTCCGTGGGGGCAGATGAAAATTTCATCGATGTCGCCAAGGGCTGCTCTAATTTCCAGCAACATCTTATCGTGGATAGCCTTTAAAGTTTCAAGAGTAAAGTAACCTCTGGCAATTCCAGATTGGTTAGTGGCAACTGCTATTTTATATCCGTAAGCTTTTAGTTTAGCAATTGCTTGCATACTGCCAGGAATAGGCTGCCAAGAATCAGGCGACCTAATATAATCTGGCGAATCTTCGTTGATTACCCCATCACGATCGAGAACAATTAGTTTTATCATTAAGCAAAATTCTAGCTCTGAAAACCCCAGGTGTCACTATCTTTAGGATATTTACCATCTTGCGGTTAGTCTAACTATAAACAGCTTGTTACACCACCTATGCCCCCAAGAAGAAACCATATGCTTATAACCCCACAAAATCCAGCTCGATGCAGGTGTTGATTGGTAATTTCCGAGGTAACTAGATTACCACCCCTATAGAGTCTGATAAGCGTATCTCTTGGAGCATGTTGCCCTACATAACACGACCATACGGTAATTGCTAGTGTTGCTACACCAACAGCTAATACACCAACTACTGCTAGCCAAGTAATTAGTTGAGCAACCGCTGGAGCCGTCATCTTCACCACCGCCAGACACAAAATAAATCTCATCCTAACTTAGGGTGGTTACTTTGATTATTGAAGAATTATTATTCATCTTGTCACCTTGTTATTGTTAATATGAACTTTCCTTACTCTCGAAGTCATGCCACAATAAAATCTAGCTCGAAAATATCAGTCAGAGGTAAAATTGACCCTTGTGACTAATGTCAACCTGGAGGTCTTTGGGTATTTTTTGTCCCACATGATATGACCAGATAATTATTGCTAGGGTTGCTGTACTAACAGTTAATGCCGCTAGTATATGCAGCCAAGTATCCTTTGAGTAACTAACAGAATTGTTGCACTCACCACCAAACACAAAATAAATCTCATCTTGACTTAGGACGGCCGGCCTGATTATTGAAGAAGTATTATTATTCATCTTGCCTCCTTTTGATTGTTAACATGAATTTCTCTTTAGAAGCTAATCAAGCTTCAAATAACATCATTCAGGAAATAAATATTTTTTTCAATACCGGGGTAAGTGATTTTTTTCAACTTTATATCCTTAGATATTGCCATAGATCATCAGTTAAAAATTCATAAGTAAATATATGATAAAGTAAGCCGAGTTAATTAACGAAATTAGTAACTACTCAACTCAGCATAATATTGCGCCTCTTTCAGGGCGCTGATTTTTGGGCAATCATTTTCCTAGGGTTCCCATCGCCACTTTGTGGCTAGGTCACCCTAGGCTATAAATATAAAGTCCCTTTCGGGACGTTTTAATTTGGAATCACTCCCAAAAACCTCACAACAGTTCTTTTACGATATTTGCCATATAGTGGGGATGCTGAAAACTAAAAAACAAGCCTAAAATAATCGCTATAGAGCACCACCACCTAGGGTGGTTACGTTTTTAGGCACCCGCGGGCCAGGGATGGCAAGGAGCAGGAAGGCAGGAAGCCTGTTGCCGTTAAAACGTAACCACTCTAGGAAAAGTGCTTGCTAAAAATTTGATTTCAGCAAACCAACTCCCAAAAACCTCACAACAGTTCTTTTACGATATTTGCCATATAGTAGCTGGAACACTCTGAAGGAGTCTAATAACTATCTACTCGGGGTGACTGAACCATGGTACGAAATGCCCTTCACATTTCCGCGCCCTGTAGGGCACCGCAATTAGAGCACAGAATACCCATAGTAGCGGCTTGACGCAGAACAAAGCCATGTTACAGCTACTTTTGAGATAGGTATGCAAAAATAACTATCACAAAATTTTTGGTTTCGCAGAGGCTCTAATCAAAGAACCCAAGAAATTTTTGGCATCCAAAGCTGCAGTGCAACCAGAACCAGCAGCAACTATCGCTTGTCGGTGATGATTAAATACCACATCTCCGGCGGCAAAGACTCCAGCAACGCTGCACTGACTTGCTAACAGATAGCCAGTTTTAATAAAGTCTTCTTCTAATTCTAATTGGTTAGCAAATATTTTACTGTTCGGAATATGACCAACAGCAATGAATAATCCATCGATAGCGATCTCTTTTACAGAATTGGTGGTTAAATTTTTCAACACTAGCCCAGCAACCCCGCTGGCGTTTCCTATAATATCCTCAATTACAGATACCAGTTCAAATTTGACATTGGGGGTCTTTTTTAATTGTTCTACTAGCCATTCTTCGGCACGAAATGAGTCGCGACGATGAATAATGGTAACTGAACGAGCCATCTTAGCTAAATAAAGGGCTTCTTCAGCCATGGTATTGCCGCCACCTACAATAGCCACATCTTTTCCCTTATAAAAAAATCCGTCACAAACTGCGCAAGTTGATACTCCGCGCCCCAGGTATTCCTGTTCTTTAGCTACTCCTAAAAAACGCGGCGAAGCGCCGGTAGCAATTATTAATGATTTACAAAAATACTCATGGTTATCGCTTTTGAGAGAAAAGGGATAAACGGACAAATTGGCTTGAGTAATCTCGTCTTGAAAGATATTGTCGGTAAATTTAGCCACCTGCTGCATCATCTTTTCCATCAAAATGGCACCAGAAATTTCATTTGGCTCCCCAGGCCAATTGGCAATATTGGAGGTTTTAGTGATCTGCCCTCCTTGCTCAAATCCAGTGATTAAAGCAAAATCTAGATTAGCCCGGGCAGTATAGATAGCAGCAGTACAACCGGCGGGCCCAGAGCCTAAAATAATTAAATCATGGTTAATTTTTTTCATTAATTTGAATCCTCCAGAACCAATTGTAGTTAAAAGAGGGTTGAAGGTAAAGTCAGAGTTAGCACGTTTGCAACAAGTAGCCATGACAGGGGTAAAATAATTTGTTACTATCTGTACGCTAAGTGTGGAGACAAAAAAGTTGCAAGCAAACTATAAAAAACAAGAGCTAAAAAGTCACGATAGATTAAATAGAATTATCCGCGAAGGAGTTTTAGTTTTAACTGTTGGGGTGGCGACATTTTTATTTCTTGCTCTTGTCTCATATCATACTAGTGATCCAGGTTGGTCGAGAACTGGTACTACTATTCATATTGCTAACATAGGAGGTCATGTTGGCGCTTGGCTTGCAGACATCTTTTTATGCCTTTTTGGTTACACAGCATATATCTTTCCCTTCATGTTGATCTATGCTGCTTGGATCCCATTTTTGAATCAACAGCAATATACCCTCACGAGAATATTTTTTATTCTACGCAGCTTTGGTTTTTTTCTCATGTTGCTTTCTGGTAGCAGCTTGAATGATCTATACTTTATTGGGGCAAGCTTACCGTTTGGAGCCGGTGGTGTTTTAGGCAGTCTTTTTAGCAGTGGGATGATTAATATTTTTAATCCAATCGGAGCCCACCTAATTTTACTAGTTTTGTTTATGGTGGGTTTTACTATTTTTAGCGGTATATCTTGGATCTGGGTGCTGGAAAGGTTGGGCAGATTAACTGTTAGAGCCGTTGATTTACTTGGAGAGCAGATCATTCAAATTACTCAAGGAGAACCCAAAACCAAGCAAAGGGAGCAAAAGTTTGAGCCTAAGCTGGTAAAAGAAAACTCTGCTGAAATTTTTTCAGATAATGCTAAATCGGCTCCGATTATTTCCAAGCCCCCGATGATCAAAAGCAGTGTTCGTGATGCTAAAGAAAGACAGGTAGATCTGCTAGATGATAATCTTATTTTTACTTTACCTCCCCTTTCGTTATTGGATAAACCGGAGCAAACGCAAGGAGCCAATTATACTGCCAAAGAACTTGAGGAGATGTCGCGTAATGTGGAGTTGCGTCTTAATGATTTTGGCATAGAAGCGCAAGTAGTTGCGGTACATCCTGGTCCTGTAGTAACCAGATTTGAATTACAGCTAGCGGCTGGTACTAAAGTCAGCAGAATTACAGCACTTGCTAAAGATCTGGCTCGTTCTCTTTCGGTGGTAAGTGTTAGAATTGTTGAAATTATCCCTGGCAAGACGGTAATTGGTTTAGAGCTTCCTAATATTAATCGTGAAGTAGTAAGACTTAGCGAAATTCTTTCATCCCAGCAATATGAGAGTTCGCGCGCTCCTCTTGCGCTTGCGCTTGGTAAAGATATTGCAGGTTATCCGGTAATTGTGGACCTTTCCAAAATGCCGCATCTTTTAGTGGCTGGAACCACCGGGTCTGGAAAGTCGGTATGTCTTAATGCTTTACTTTTAAGCCTATTGTACAAATATACCGCCAAAGAGTTGCGGTTAATTTTAATTGATCCGAAGATGTTAGAATTATCGGTGTATGCAGATATTCCTCACCTTTTGACTCCAGTAGTTACCGATATGAAGGAATCAATTAACGCTTTTCGTTGGTGTGTGGCCGAAATGGATCGTCGTTATCGTTTAATGGCTACTTTAGGAGTTAGAAATATTTCTGGTTATAACCACAAGGTTAGAGAAGCAAATAGTAAAGGAGCTCCTCTTGCTAACCCATTTTGGCAAAATGAAGATTCAAAAGAACCGAAAGAGCTACAGGAATTGCCATATATCGTTGTGCTAGCTGATGAATATGCTGACATGATGATGGTAGTAGGTAAAAAAGTCGAAGAATTAATTGCGCGGATTGCGCAAAAAGCTCGAGCAGCAGGTATTCATCTAATTTTAGCTACGCAACGCCCATCGGTAGATGTAATTACTGGGTTAATTAAGGCCAATATTCCGACCAGGATAGCGTTTCAAGTATCATCTAAGATAGATTCACGTACTATTTTGGACCAAGGCGGTGCAGAGCAATTACTTGGTTTTGGTGATATGTTATATTTGCCGCCGGGATCAGGAATTCCGGTAAGAATTCATGGTGCCTTTGTCGCAGATGAAGAAGTTCATCGTGTAGTTGGAGATTTAAAACGCCGAGGAGAGCCTGAATATTCAAATGAAATTACCGATGGTAGTGTGGGTCCGATAGTAGGAATCGATAATGAAAATAGCCAGGAATTTGCCGATGCGGAAAAAGATCCGTTGTATGATCAGGCAGTAAGTATAGTTCTTGAATCTCGCAGGGCCTCAGTCTCAAATATTCAACGACGGCTTAAAATTGGCTATAATCGCGCGGCTAGAATTGTCGAAGCGATGGAGGCTGCTGGTTTAGTTGGTCCAATGGAAAATAATGGGAGCAGAGAGGTATTGGCGCAGTCCGCTGATTAAGTCCGGTTGTTTTTAGGTTTGTTTGGATAGAGTAATAAATTGCCTAGAGTTAAGATTTTCAGCGCGTAATTTTGGATTAACCCCAAGTTCAATTAGCCGCTCAGCGGAAAAATATTTTTTTAAACTATTGGCTATGGTTTTGCGCCTCATACTAAAAGCTTCTTTGACTACCCGATTAAAATTTGACTCCTCTGCCATAGTTAATTCGCGGATAAGACGAGGGATAAACCTAACAATGGCTGAGTTAACTTTGGGTGGCGGAGAAAATGATCCTGGCGCTATTTTAAGCACTATTTTAACATCAAAATAATATTGGATCATTACACTGAGACGGCCATAAGTTTTTGAATTAGGCTCAGCTACGATGCGATCAGCCACCTCTTTTTGCAACATGAAGTGGATATCCTTAATTGCCTCAATATTGTGTAATAAATAAAATAGCAGTGGTGTAGAAATATTGTAGGGTAGGTTTCCTACCAATCTAAGAGAAGAACCAAGAGAACTAAAATCAAATTTTAGTACGTCTGCAAGATGAACTTTTAATTTGGGCGAATGTTTACAGTGATCTTGAAGATAGGGGATGATCTCTTGATCGATCTCGATTGCAGTTAACGCGCTTACTTTGGGTAATAGCTCGGCTGTAAGCGCTCCTGCTCCAGATCCAATCTCTACTACATGATCATCCATTTGAGGATTAATCAACCTAATTATGGCAGCAATAACATGGTGATCATGTAAAAAATGTTGCCCCAACGACTTTTTTTTAGGAGGGAGTCTAATCACTAGCTGCTCTTAATGTTACATATGATTTCACCCATTTTTACTTTATTCCCTATTTTTAGGGAATCATTCCAAGTAATCGCTTGGGGTGGAAATAGTAAAATTACTGTAGAGCCAAAATTAAATCTACCCAGTTCATCCCCTTGGTCAAAATTAATATTTTGATCCGAGTAGTGCCACTCTGTTGTTTGTTTGTTTGCATGATTATTGACCACGCGATGCCATTTGGTTTCGATACTGCCAACTATCATTGCTCCGACCAAAACCACCGCGATCTTATTTTGAGATTTATCTGCGAAGATATTAACTACCCTTTCATTTTTGGCAAAAATCTTGGGAGCTTGATCTGTGACCTTGGGATTTACAGAAAATAATGAGCCTGGGATATGACGCATTAATATCAATCTACTAGCAACGGGAGCATGAATTCTGTGATAATCGCTTGGCGAAAGATAAAGTACTATGAAGGAACCACCATAGTATTCATTTTGGTTGGGCTCTCCTAATAACTCTTCTACGCTAAATCCCCGACCTTTAGCAATAATTATTTGATTTTTATCAATTTTTCCCATTTGATAGATAGTGCCATCAACAGGAGACAGTACAATATTCAGTGATCTTACGATAGGACGAGCCTCTGGTTTCAAAGCTCTGGTAAAAAAATCACTAAGACTTTGATAATTAAGATAATTGCTTTCAGCGGCATCAGATAGGTCAACCTTAAAGCGCCTTATGTAAACAGCGATGAGGAAATTTTTTACCCAGACTATTTTACAGGTAGCTATTTTGGCTACTAGCCATGATAGAATGTCTTTTGGCAAAAGATATTGTAATATTAAGTTGGGTGACATTGGGTTTCTCGTTTTTAGAATATATTCTAACCTAGAATGGGTGGTTGATGAAAGTATATCTTGTAGGTGGGGCGGTACGCGACAAATTGCTTGGGCTTGCTGTCAAGGAACGCGATTATGTGGTGGTGGGCGCTACTGAAAAAGAGCTGGTTAAATTAGGATTTAAAAAGGTTGGTAGAGAGTTCCCGGTGTTTTTACATCCCAAAACGCATGAAGAGTATGCGCTAGCAAGAACAGAGCGTAAAACTGGGAAAGGTTATACCAACTTTATCTGTCATTTTGAACCTACTGTTACCCTGCAAGAAGATCTAAAAAGACGTGATCTCACCATTAATGCTATTGCTAAGGATGCTAGTGGTAGAATTATTGATCCTTATGGCGGAGTAGCAGATCTTAAAAAGAAAATTTTACGACATCTATCTTTAGCGTTTATTGAAGATCCTGTACGCGTTTTACGAGTAGCAAGATTTGCAGCACGTTTTAGTGAGTTTAAAGTCGCCACCAAGACCAATAAATTAATGAAAGAGATGGTAGCAAACGGTGAAATTGATGCTCTTATTCCCGAACGAGTTTGGCAAGAACTAAAGCGGGCATTAGGTGAGGTTGCTCCACATAAGTTTTTTACTGTATTAAAAAGCTGTAATGCTTTAGTTAAACTCTTTCCTGAAATTGCGTGTCATTTATCATCGGCACAGAAAATCCTAAAAAAAGCCACCGGGCTAGTTGATGATGGGATGTTACGTTTTGCAGCTTTAGCAACAGCTCTTGATATTAATGAATTAAAAAATTTCTGTAAGAGATACAAGCTACCTAACAACTATCGTGATCTTGCGGTGATTACTAACAGAGTTAAAGCCGAGCATGGAAAGTATCCTCTAACAGCAGAAGAGGTTATCTCTTTACTTGAAAAAACTGATGGCTATAGAAATCAAGCCAGGTTGCAACAGGCTTTAATAGCTTATGAGGCAAATGGAGGAAGTGCTAAATTAAAAAAACAAATATCTGCTGCCTACAGTGGCACCAAAGCGGTACGGCTAAGCAAAAAGACGATTGATCAAACTCCAAAAAATCAACTGCGCGCTATTTTACATAAAAAGAGAGTAGATAAGATAAAAAAAGGGGGCTTTTCGTAGCCCCCTGCAATTAATTATTACTTAGCGCCGCCGCAACGAACATCATCATTACAATCACAGTTATCACCATGTGAATGTTTACTGTCACAGAATAGATACTTCAGTAAAGCACCTATTGCTAATACTGGAATCATAATCTGAAAAGAGCTAAAGATAACCATTACTACTTGGTTAATTCCATTCCCAGCTTTGAAATTAGCCAGTATTGCCATTAAAACAGCAATGACTACAGTGGCAATAGCAATTAACCTACAGCACATTTTTTTATACATATCAAACTCCTTAAATATTGGTAAAGTTTACAAAAACTGCCAGTTAAATATACCATACTTTTAAAGAGTTTAGCTAATAATTTTATGCTAGTATCGCCATAACGCCGTCTGATAAGCCAGCATATGACGCTTTTTTTACATCACCTGCTGATCATGATACGATCCTTGGTCGTATGAGATATATCTATACCCTATTGCTCTATTTAATCTTGCCCTTTTTGCCATTAAGGTTATTTTGGCGGGCGAGAAAAAACCGCGCTTACAACCAACATATTTTGGAAAGATTTGGTTTAAATGTACCACTAACCAACCAGTCTATTTGGGTACATGTAGTGTCAGTTGGAGAAGCGATTTCTGCTGCACCACTAATAAAAGCTTTGCTCGAATTGTACCCTACTAGACGAATGATAGTTACCACCATGACACCTACCGGCAGAGATAGATTAGAGCATATTTTTGCTAACCAAATTACTCTGCTTTATCTCCCTTATGATTATCCTTTTGCAATTAAGCGATTCTTGCGGCAAATAAATCCTAAGCTGTTGATTATAATGGAAACCGAATTATGGCCTAATCTAATTTACTATACTCATCGGAATAAAATTCCTATCTTACTTGCTAACGCAAGATTGTCGCAAAAATCATATGGTGGTTACCAAAAAATCGCTTCGCTTACTAGTGCCACTTTAAATTATCTCGATTTGGTTTTGGCCCAAAGTAAATTAGATGGAGAGCGTTTTTTATCTCTTGGCCTGAAAAAACAGCGTTTGAAAGTTATCGGCAATATTAAGTTTGATCTGGAAATAGCTCAAGATTTAATTAGCCAAGCAACATCATTGCGCGAAAGTTTAGGTACTATGAGACCAACTTGGATAGCGGCTAGCACGCATAAATTTGAAGAAGAAAAAGTATTATCAGCAGCTAAAGCAGTTCTTGCTATCAAACCAGATGCGTTATTAATTTTAGTTCCAAGACATCCCGAGCGTTTTGATGAAGTATATAATTTAAGTGTACAGCAAGGATTTAAAGTGGCGCGTTTTAGTAATTTATCTGCTGAATATAAAAGCGATACTAATCTGCTCCTAGGAGATGTGATGGGACAACTATTAATGCTTTATGCCATATCCGATATTGCATTTGTAGGCGGAAGTCTGGTTCCTTGGGGAGGGCATAATCTACTTGAGCCAGCCTCTTTATCCAAGCCAGTTTTAAGCGGTAACCATTTAAGTGCGTTTTTAGAAGTTAGTCAGATCTTAATTGATCATGAGGCATTAGTAGTAGTTTCAAATGAAGATGAGTTGGCAAAAAAAGTTATTGAGTTATTTAATGATGTACAAAAAAGGGAAGTTCTTGGAGCTAGGGCGCTTGATGTAGTTGAAAAATACCGTGGTTCGACTAAAAAAATTCTAGCGGCCGTAGAGGAGTTATGCGGCTAAGAGAGATTGTTGCGCAAAGAAAATTGCCAAAATCTACCACCGAACGAATCGATCTAGAGCAGCTACTAATTAAGGTACTAAACAAATCTCGTTCTTTTCTGTATACCTACCCAGAATATGAGCTTACTAGTAGCGAACAAGAGTATTTTGAGTTTTTGTATAAAAAACGTTTGCAAGGAGAGCCAATTGCTTATCTTTTGGGCAAAAAAGAATTTTTCTCTCTTGAGCTTGCTGTCAATGATAAGGTCTTAATTCCTAGGCCTGAAACCGAGCTTTTAGTGGAGCTAGCTTTAAGCAAGGTTAAAAATAAAGATGCCTGTATTGCAGACCTAGGCACGGGTTCTGGCGCGATTGCACTAGCACTTGCTAAAGAGAGGCCCAGCTGGAAGATAGTTGCCACTGATCTTAGCGGGGATGCTCTGCAAGTAGCAAGTTATAACGCGATGCAACTCGGGGTTAATAATGTAGAATTTTATTGTGGTTTTTGGTGCGATGCTTTACCTAAGCTTAACTTTGATGCCATAATTAGCAATCCCCCTTATCTATCAGATACAGATCCGCATTTGGAGCAAGGTGATCTATGCTTTGAGCCTAAACTTGCGTTGCAATCTTGCGATGGACTGGATGCACTGCGAACAATCATTTTGCAGGCCAAAGATAGGTTAACTAGTGGCGGAAGATTGATTCTGGAGCATGGTTATGATCAAAGTAAATCGGTCAGGGAGTTGCTAAATATTGCGGGATATCAAGAGATAGCTTATCACCTGGATTTGGCAGGAATTTTGCGCGCTGTTGATGCGGTTGTTTAGATTTCCGCGTCGCTATGCCTAGCAATTTTTATTCGGTTAAGCAGTCACATTTTACTATCCGGAAAATTTCCTCTTTTTTAGATAATTATTTGTCCTATATGCTTTTTAAATTCTGTATTTTCTTCTTGTGATAATTGATCCAAATTAACAGCCTCTTGCATGCCGAGTAGTAAACGCATCTTTAGAGGTATGCCCTTACTTTTTTATCCTCCAGATCTATTGCCATTTCTCCTATTTTTATTTTTTTTGGACCTTGTTAGGATTGCACTACTTCTATTGACAAGATATCGTATATTTTATCGACAGCATTATTTACCGATACTGGATTAGTAAAATCCACTAATCCAGTAGCTGGCAGAGGTCCTGCTAAAATAGCTCGAACTTGATTTTGATCTGTCAAAGCCTCCTTCAAGCTTGTTACTATACCGACACACTCGTCGATTAGACTTCCTGTGTTTGTTTCCAACGAAATTGCAATACTCTCCATGCTCCTAAGGACTTTTGGCAGCTCTATTGGTTTATTTTTATCCCCTTCCATAAAACCTCCTAATTTTAGTGAAATTTATTTTGTTCCTGATATCTTTAGTTCGACTGATTGAGGAAGTGATTTCTCCCAAACCTCTCCTCTGGCCTTAGTATGATTCATGACCATATTGTAAGTATGCTCATCTTCTTGGGATGGCTCATAACCCCTGAATTCTAAACCGAACCTTCTTAATTCTATCCAAAGTAGCTTGCTTAGGTTTTTAGTCCCGTCTATCAACTCTACGGTTCCCCACCCTCTAGTGGAAATTATCTTGGCAATTTCGCTAGCTACAGCAATTTGCCCTTTTGCTCCCTGTGCCAACAACAGCTGTTTTTTACTTTCAAAGTTATGTGGCATCGATATACTAATTGCATAGCCATAATCATGAACTACCCAGCCATTGTTTAAGGTTATTAAATTTACTGTAATTATTTTGTCAAATTTGGCATTAGCGTTAGCTATTTGTAAAAATGGGTAGTTATTTTCTCTTAAATAATTAATGTCTTCTGGAGTAAAGGTGGTTAAATCTAGGGGTAGATCAAAACCCAAATCGCGCTTTGACCAGATATTTGTATTCAATTGTGGTTCCTTTGACATATTAACTCCTTACTTTCAGCACTGACACGCATTATAACAAATTATTGTTTGATTTACAAAGAGCTACGGGCTAACATGTAAAAAAAAGCGTAAGAGGTTATTAGTATGAGAAAAATTATCTCCATTTTGATTATGACCTGGTTCTTGGCTGGCTGTCATCCTTATAGGGTTACCGTTGAACAAGGTAATCTTATTGATAGTAAAATGATTAATAAAATTCAATTGGGAATGGACAAGCAACAGGTCAATGCTATTCTGGGAGCGCCAGTGCTTGAAGATCTATTTAATAATAACGAAAGATTATATGTCTACACCAAGCAGGTAAACGGTGGCAAAATCACCAAAAACAAACTGATCCTGGTTTTTCAAAATAATAAACTAGTACAGATTAAGTAAAGATCGCTATCAGCTACTTTTATGTCAACTATCATTGCCGATAACAGAAAGGCACGCCATGATTATCAGGTAGAACAAACCTTTGAAGCTGGTATAGTTCTAAATGGTTGGGAGGTAAAAAGCCTGCGCGCCGGTAAAGCTCAGCTTGCCGAAAGCCATGTGATTATCAAACGTGGCGAAGCATTTTTAATCAATGCTCATATCTCTCCCCTTGGGACCGTATCTACTCATGTTAAAGCTGTGCCAGATCGTACCAGAAAATTACTGATTAAAAGAGCAGAACTTGATCGGCTAATCGGCTCGGTGGAGCGCAAAGGTTACACTATTGTTCCGCTCAACTTACACTGGAAAAGAAATTACGCCAAAGTTGAGATTGCACTAGCCAAAGGCAAAAAACTACACGACAAACGCCAAACAGAAAAAGAGCGTGATTGGCAAAGACAAAAGCAACATTTGGCAAAAGGTTCCTTAAGATAGTTAGCAGGTAAAAAATGCGAATAGTAATAGCTAGTAACAATCTTAAAAAAGCTGAAGAATTAAGCAATATTTTAGCTCAAAAAAAGATAACGCCATTTTTGCAGTCAAAATTCAATATCCCCTCTGTCCAGGAAACCGGTTTAACTTTTGTTGAAAATGCTATTTTAAAAGCCAGGAATGCCGCTGCTAAAACTGGTTTGCCAACCATTGGCGACGATTCGGGAATTGAAGTAGCTGCCCTTGCCAAGGCTCCCGGCATCTATTCTGCTAGATTTGCAGGGATTAATGCGAGCGACCAAGAAAACATCAATAAACTATTATTTGCAATGCGTAATATTCCAGCCGAACAGCGCCAGGCCACTTTTCAATGTTTGATCGTATTTTTAACCTCCTGTGATGATCCAACACCAATTATCTGCCAGGGAAGTTGGCATGGTTTTATCACCGATAAACCGCGAGGCTCTGGTGGTTTTGGTTACGACCCTATTTTTTGGGTGCCTGAGTATAGTTGTACTGCTGCAGAACTAAGCAACGAGGTAAAAAACAACATTAGCCACCGCGCCTTAGCGCTGAAAAAATTATTGAGAAAACTACCAGATGAATAATAATGACCATCACACCATCTACGACCCTAATCAACTTGCCAAGCAAAAACAGCTAAAGTTTTATCCGCTAATTGCCATGTTGTTTACGGCTCTTTTTGTTGTGGTTAACATTATCACGCAAAAAATTGTTCCTCTTGGCGGTTTTTTTCTGTTAACTGCGGGAGATTTTATTTATCCTTTGCTTTATATCTTAAGTATTTTGCTTACTGAAGTATATGGGTATGCTATGTCGCGCAGAGTAATTTGGGGAGCTTTTTTTGCCAATATTGTTGTGGCTTTAGTGATCTATTTGGCAATAATATTGCCATATGACCCTTCATGGCTAGAACAGCAGCCATTTGAACTGATTCTTGCTCGTACTCCGCGGATACTTGGTGCATCACTCATGGCATTTTTAATTGGAGAATTTATCGGCACCTATATGCTTGCCAAAATCAAGCTTTTTACTCAAGGTAGGCATTTATGGTTAAGAACCACTAGCGCAACTTTAGTTGGCCAAGCGATTGATAGTTTTATTTTTACCTCGGTGGCATTTTTAGGCATTGTTAGCTTCGGCAATATCTTGATTTTGAGTTTTTCTGCCTATTTTTGTAAGATTATCTATCAGTTGGTGTTTACCCCAACGATTTATTCATTGGCCAAATTTTTAAAGCAAAGAGAAAATATTGACATATTTGATCGCCATACTAATTTCAATCCTTTCAATTTGGGGTTAAAATAGCCGTATAATTATATTTAAATTTGACAGGAAGTAATTATGTATAAAATATTTTTGGTCGCAATCCTGATTTTATTGGCAAGCGGATGTCAAAAAAATTTATTGGTTAGTGGTAAAAGCTATATGCCGCTAAGTTCAGCTGAGTCATACCAATTAACCGCTGTAGATTCACTGGTAGCTGATGGAAATTTTGAGCTTAAGCTATCTAATCGTGTAGGCAAATTAGCTAATGTTTCAATAGCTAAACATCCGGGTTGCAATACTTCGGTTAGTAACCACACTTTGTATATTAGCGGTAATTGTAATCATCTTCTTACTATTAAAGCGAATAATTTTAAAAATTTAACTCTTGCTGGGAATGTAAAATTATCCACCAAAGATTTTAACTCAAAAGGGTTAAGTATTACTACTAAAGACAACGCATCGGTAATGATCGATGGTCAAGTGAGTTTGGCAGAACTTAATCAGCTGGGTAGTGGTAAGATTGAAATCAGCTGGGTGGATAGTAACAAAATAACCATTACAGCCAGTGGTAGTGGTCCGATATTTTTATCTGGAATCACTAATTTCCTTGCGATCAAACTGACCGGAAAGGCTTCGTTATTTGCCAAATATCTTCGTGCTCAAGATATCCAAATTTTTGCTGCGGATAACTCTGCAGCAGAAATCTTGGCCATCGATAAGCTCACAGCGTTTGCTAGCCAAAAGAGTAACATTGGTTACTATAAAAAGCCGCAAAAAGCCACGGTTGTAACTAAAGATGCAGGAAACATATTAATAATAGAGTGTATAGCATAAATGGCTAAGTTGCCGCCGACATCATTTACTCAAGATGACTTTATTATCGAGAAGAAAACTCATCTTCACCGAGGATTTTGTCCGGTCGATCGTTATGAGCTAAAATATAAACATTTTGACGGTAGTTTTGGCGAAGTGCAAAGCCGAGAATTTATTCAAAAGCCTCTAGCAATTGGTATTCTTCCTTATGATACAAAGTTACATCAAATAGTTTTAATTGAACAATTTCGGATTGGGGCTATTTTGCAACATCCGGCTCCTTGGTTAATTGAGATCGTTGCAGGTATTATGGATAAGGATGATGAGTCGCCTGAGGAATTAATTAGGCGAGAAATGCAAGAAGAGGCTGGTTTAGCTGTCGTTAGTATTTTACCAATTTATAACTATTTTACTTCGCCTGGATATTCTACTGAAAAAATCGAGCTATTTTGTGCCAAAGTTGATAGCACCAAGGCTCCAAAATTTTCTGGTTTAAAAAGCGAAGGTGAAGATATTAAAATCCATGTGATTCCAGTTCAAGAGGCTTTTGATGCGATCAAATCCGGTAGAATTAATAACAGTATGGCGATTATTGCGCTGCAATGGTTAGAGTTAAATTTAGCCCATATTGACCACCTTTTTGCTTAGCTAATTTTTTTTAGGATAATTTTTTTATGTTAGAACAACTCGCCTCTGATATTCAGAATATAATTTCAGCCATACAGCAAAATCTGTTGTTTGCCATAAAGATAATCTTAGCCATATGGATTATCCACCTATTTAACTTTTTCTTTAGCTATCAATTTAATAATTTAGGGATCAGAACTAGATCTTTTAAGGGATTACCCGGCATTTTTTTGGCGCCGATCTTGCACGGTAATTTTAGCCATCTTTTTTTTAACACTATTCCACTACTAGTGCTAGCTAGCCTATTATTGATAAATGGTAAAATTTTGTTTTACCAAGTTTCTTTGGCTATTATCATTATTAGCGGATTGTTAACTTGGCTTTTAGGTAGGCGTGGTATTCATATTGGAGCCAGTGGATTGATTATGGGATATTTGGGTTATTTGCTGGCAAAAGCGTACTTTAATCTCAATGGTACTACAGTGATTCTTGCGATAATTGCGCTTTATTATTTTGGGGGATTGCTATTTTCAATTTTTCCTAGTACCAAACGCAATGTTTCATGGGATGGGCATATTTTTGGTTTAATCTCTGGTATTTTTGTTGCTTATTTGCCCTATTAACAATCTATAGGTACACTAACATCTATGTTGTCAGGTATCTCATGATCGATATTACCCCAGACTTCAACGATATATTGCACTACGACTGCCATGCCTGTGTAACAACATTCATCAGTACAGTAATTTCTACAGGGTATATATAGGTTAATGTTGTTGTCTATGGTTCTTTTTATAGGCGAACCCTTCATCCCAATACATAGACAATTACAAAAGCCTCCAAAAACTCCGACAATCTGATCTTGATTTAAATAATTCATCTAGAGTAGTTTACCCTAATGATCCATTGTGTTAAAAAGCAATATTATTTATATTTTCAAAGTGTTATAAAACATTGCGGCAAAAAAGTTTAAAATAAAGCAATAATGAGGGCTCCATGATCTCTAGAATAGAAAAAAAACTACTCCATTATACTGGCAAAGCTATATCTATATACGACTTAATTCAAAAGGATGATCGATTGCTATTGTGCCTATCTGGCGGCAAGGATTCTTTTACTATGGTTAGATTGCTACAGTTATTACAGATAAGAGCACGAGGAAAATTTAAATTACACGTTTTAGCCATTGACAAAGGACTTATCGGTTGGAACAAAACAGAAATTGAATCTTGGTTAAAGAATAGCGGTCTAGACCACACCATCTTAGATAGCAATATTGCTGAAGTGGTTGCTGCTAAAGAAAGAAAAAACTATTCACCATGCATTTTATGTTCCCGCTTGCGTCGTGGTTATATCTATAGCTTTGCTAAAAAACATGGTTTTAATAAAATAGCTCTTGGTCACCATCGAGAAGATTTAATCGTCAGTTTACTGATGTCGATGTTTTATAACGGCAATATCAGTTCTATGCCTCCCAAACTACTTACTGATGATAAAAAATTGATCGTAATTAGACCGCTAGTCTACTGCCAAGAACGTGACGTTGCCGCGTACGCTAAAGAGCAGAGATTTCCCCTTGCTCCAGATGGTATCTGTCCAATCAAAGAGAAAAACTCTAGATCCTTGGTAGCACAACTGATACATAGTCTGGCAAAAGACAATAATAAAATTCCTTCAAACATTTTGCGCGCCATCAGCCAAGTTAAACCATCCCATTTAATGGATAGTAAATTATGGGATTTTATCAATCTAAAAATCTCCCCATCTAGCTTGGATAGCGCTGATAGCTGCTAATGCAGCAGTTTCAGTGCGTAAAATCCTCTGACCAAGATTAACAGCGATAAAATTACTTTTTTTAGCAAGTTTTATTTCGTCGTCACTAAAGCCACCTTCTGGACCAATCAAAAGAGTAATTTCTGAGTAAGATTTTGTCAGCTCGCTAAATTTAGTTTTGGCCTCGGGATGCAATATTAAGGATAATGGATAGCGGTTTTCTGTCAGCCACTCAGCTAAAAATTTAGGAGATAAAATTTTAGGCACCAAGCACCTCCCCGATTGTTCTGCAGCACTGATTGCGATGTTTTGCCAGTGTTGCAACCGCTTTCTTGAGCGCTCCGGATCAAGCTTAACATTACAATATTGGGTAAAAATGGGGGTAATGCTACTGACACCAAGTTCAACTGCTTTTTGAATAGTAAAATCCATCTTTTCACCCTTAGCTATTCCTTGACCAAGATGAATAATAGCTGAAGACTCTACATCTTTTGCGACAAACCGATCTAAAATTACTTCGGCTGTTTTATGAGCCACCTTAGTAATGGTTGCACAAAACTCACCACCACTTTGACCATTGAAAATAACTAGCTTGGAGCCCACAGATAAACGCAAAACCTGCAAAACATGCTTAGCTGAACGATCATCAAGAAAGATCTTCTCGCCACATGTAAGTTCACTTGCCAAAAAAATACGAGGGATACTCATAATAAAAAAGCAGGCGGCAGGCCCGCCTGCTTCCTAAACTAGAAACTACTTCTTCATCTGCTGGGCTACATCTTCGGTAATATCAAGCTCTTTTTTATTATAAGGAGCCGCTACTTTGGTAACAACTAAATCAAGCTTTTTATCTTCAGCTACTTTTTTAATAGAGTCTTGTAACTTATTATTAATATCCGTATTGAATTTTTTGTTGATACCCTCAAGCTCTTGCTGAAATTTTGTGCCCATATCTTGCATTTTCTGCTGTTGAGCCATGATTTTTGCCTGCTCGGCCTTTTTATCAGCCTCCTTCATAGTGGGGCTATTCTTACTATAAATATCTATCATGCTCTTAAGATTTTTTTGTGCATCAGCCATCTCTTTTTCTTTGGCATTAACGTTTTTATTCATCGTCTCTTTGGCCTTTGCTAATTGAGGTGAATTTGAAACTACTTTATCAGCATCAACCACACCAATTTTAAAATCGGCACTGGCTAGACTACAGACCAACATTAAGAAAGCTCCAATTAAAACCAATAACTTTTTCATTTCTATAATCTCCAAAAAATTGTTAAATAACAGTTACTTTATAACACAGAATTACCATTTTTCCCATTAACTTTACCAATTAATTTTCTCATTCTTTCCACCTCGCGCAATAGCTGCTGGGTGAGAAATAGCACAGAATTTTTTATCGTTAATTGCTCTCCAGATAAATTCTGATAATCACTAATTAAGGCATCAATTTTGACCAGCACTCCATTTAAAGAGCCAAATTCAGCAGGAAGTTCCCTATTTTCTAAACAATTAGCAAGATAATTTAGGTTATTGCTAATTGTCTGATGAAGATCGTTAATTTTTAACATCTCATCTCTAATTTTTTGCTGATCAGCGGCATTATGTAGATCAGTGTAAATCAGATTAATCAAACGATCCATATTCTGCTCACTATCTACTATTTCATTAAAAATGGCTTTTTTCGCAGCAATATCTAAGCTACCAACCACCGCTTCATAGATCATTCTCGGCTGTTCGGAGATATGGGTAGAAATTTTGCTATTTAATTCATGGCTAAAATATGGCGGGGCTGAATCTTGTAAGGCAAAGGCCGAGGAGTCGTATAATTTACTCAAGTTACGCAAGGTATTAGCAATCCGGTACTTTAAGTGATCGCGCGCGTGAATAGGAAAGATAAACCTAGAAACTAAAAGTGCAATAATAATCCCAACAGTAATATAAAAACCCCGCTGCAGGGCAATTTCAATGGTGACATTTTGTCCAGTTAAGACCAAAATCAACGTGACTCCTCCCAAGGTACCGGCATAATTGATATCGCCGCGACTACTAGCTATATAGGCGAAAATAGCGCTGGCAAAGAAGATAGTGGCAAAAACCACTTTAGCAGTATGCCCAAATAACCACAAAATTATAATGGCAAGCACTACACCACTAACCGTGCCTAAAAGTCGCATCATTGCTTTTCTGAGGGCTCCTCCAAAATGGGTTTGAGCGCTCATAACCACCATGATGGTGATAGGCACCCACTGCCCCATCGGCCATTTATAATGTTTTTCAATGACAAGCCCAATTAAACAGGCAATGGCGGTTTTAAAACCATGGATTAGCCGATAATAGCTAATATTCCAGCGCTTGATAGCGAAAAAATTCTGCTTAATTTTCATGATCCTTTTTAATTACCCCAAAAAAATCTACTGTATTACCAAAAAGCAATTCTAACACCAACCAAAATTGCATTGATGCTAGGACACTTAAGCTCATCGAAATTTTCCATCTTATTTCCAAAGCTATGTAAATATTCGGATGTCAGGGCAAGATGCTTATTGAAATTATAGTTAATTCCGATAGCAACTTCTGGTTGAATTTTAGTTTCACTAACCTGTGAATTACCACTAAGGGTAGAAAAGTTGGTTAATGTATGGCGAATACCTCCAGCTTTTATAAAATAATCTAGTGGCTCTTGGTGCCATACCAATACTGCCAAAAATTCCATAGTTGTTGAATAAGCGTTAATTTTTTTGCCATCATTTAAGTAATAAGCAGTGCCATGATACCAACCACCTCCTGCCTCAAATCCCAGACCAAAATTTTCGTTGAAATCATGTAAATAGCCAATCATAAGGCGTAACACTGGCAAATGATTTCGTTCAAGACGCTCTGCTTTAGCATTACTAGCTATGGGCAGGCTATTTTGAGTAGCAAAACCACTTAAAGACGTAACATAAATGCCACTTTGTGCCAAAGCAATATGAGAAAAACCGAAAGAAAATAATGATAATAACAAAATTATGATTCTCATTTTATTTACCCAAATAAATAGCCAATTGAAAAGATATACCAAATATCAATTCCCTGGTTAGGTTTAAAAATACCCCCATTGCAATAATGAACAAACTTAAAATTGAAATCTAAGGCTTTTTTCCCAAAGGTTATTTCACTACCTATACCCATGGTTGTTTGGAAAGAAAGATGGCTGCCCTGCTTTCTTTCTCCTAGCTCTTTTTGGAACAAATATGCCGGACCAAAAGAAGCAGTTAGATAAGGTCTAAATTTAGCAGAAGCTTCTGGTGGGGCAAAATAGGCGCGAAATATCGCGGAAACCGCAGCAGCAGCCATTTCTTTATTTTCTTTGGTAGCAGCATGCCAATCTGCTAATGACGCCCCAACTCCAAAAAGCAAGGTCTTATCTAATTTTGCAAAAGGGAAGGCTTGAAAATCAAGCATAACTCCTTGCTGATAATAGTCATAACCATATTCCTTAGACCGTCCATATCCTAAGCAGATATCATAAGTCCAAGCAACCGCTGCTCCTGCAAAAAACAGGGCGAAAAACATTGCTGTATAAAGCAAAATATTTTTTTTTATCATTCCACGATTTGGTTGCATAGCTACGCTACAAACTCTTTATTATCTAAAGGAAGCATAGCAGAACCTTCCCGTGCGTCCAGAAAATTTGTAATTTATTTATTTGATCAAGCCACAATTAATCAAAGGATTCCCTTCGTATTTATTGCTATAGAACCCACATTTTTCAATGTAATCCTCCACCAATTTATTATCCCTATTAGGCTCTTCTTCCTGAGTTATCGGACTATCTATGCCTAAACTATTAAATGAGGTTGCTGGTTGACCATCTGAAAGATATGGTTTCGTGCTTGGAATATGACGTATTCCAACTTCCTGTCTGGCGAATACGTGACCATTATAATTATTGTGATAGTGCCACCTACCCTCGCAATCTTTACCATGTGCCCCCATTTTTCCAGCTGTTCCAGCCTTCCCATTATTCCCATTACTATTACCAGCAAAACTATACCAATCTGCTGTTGCTCCATAAATAATTGCGCTCCCCGCATAGCCACCTATTCCTTTCGCACCTCCTTGTCCAGCGTTGCCGCCATTACTACCTGATTGACCCTTATCATCATTGTAATGATACTTTTCATTACAACAGCTGGTTTCCTCATCAGTAATCCGTACGTTTGCAAGATCACCATCTTCACCTATTAAGCCATCAGCACCATTACCACCATTACCACCATCACCCCCTCTTCCTCCGCTAGTCTTTATTGTCAATAACCTCAATTGGTCGATACTGCCAAAATCTATGCCTTTTCCATAAAAATGGCCTCCATTACCGCCTGGCTCTCCTGGAGCACCATTAGAACCATGAGCTCCCGGCTTATCTCCATCTATCCCATTATCTCCGGCACTTCCATCTTCTCCACTTAGATCTATTGTTACTTTCTGTGCTATCCTCCAGTTAGGTGCAACAAAAGAAAAAGAAAAACCATTTTTTCCTTTTGTTCTATGACTGGTAATATCTGCATCTAACCAAAGTGTATTCAATCCATAAAGATCAACCCTCTTAATATTCTTCCTGCCAAGATAATTACTTAAATTATTAGGACTTGGAATATCACTTGCGCCAACTAATAATCCAATAATTTGTAAAACATCATCTGAAGGAGTTACGTATTCTGGATTTTCCCCTAACTCCTCAAGATATTTTCGAGTGTTAGAAAACGCATCTGACCATTCATCCAACCGAAAAACTATATCTTGATTAAGTTGTTTAAAAAACATCATAACATCTATTTGGTATTTAATTTTGTCATATAAATCAACTCTATTACATTTTTCAACAAGCACATTATGTACGCCTTGTATAAATCGATTTACATCTTCTACATCTAATTTTTCTAATTGATCTGAAAGTTCAGTGAAATAACGCCTAAGTTCCTGCGGGTTTGTTTTGCAGCCAATTATTTTATCTTGACAGTGTTTCTTAATCTCTTCAAAACATTCCGTTGCAATTAAACCTTTAATGATTTTACTATTTTCTTTTGTTGATAACCCAGAAATATAATACTCTTTCGCTGTTTTATCAGAGACCCCTATAGCAGGAGTAATATTCTGATTAAGTTTTTTTGTCTCAAAAAGAGCCTTAGCAATAGATTCTTTAACACCACTCCACTTACGTCCATCTAACTCCTTAGATATCTCGCCTTCTGCTGGCTTGGGAAAAAAGACAATTTTCGATTCTGAAACAAGATTTTCAAGAAAAAGTAAAGACTCCTTAGTAAAAGTTCCCCGCCCGTTGGCAAAAACAGATCTAAAGACTTCTAGAACTTGGTTAGGCTCAGTAAGCTCGTTTTGCTTAGTTACAATTATACATGTTCCTTGCGCTACCTCTTTAAGATGATTTTTAAAATAACTTCCCATTATAGCTATCGTGTCACGCATACCAGCTCCCCTGCCATTAATAGATCCTTCGGTCATTACCAAAACTATCTTAATTTTATCCCTTGGTAATATCTCAAAAAGCTTGAAGATAGAATAAGCGTTAACGATCTCAGCTTCTGCTCTGGTAATTTCACTAGAACCTGTGTCCGTTAAACCTGGGGTATCGTAGTAAATTATCCCCTTTTCTTGGTCATACCAATATGCCGGATACTTGGTTTCTGAAGTTACATCATTCCCAATCTCTATTCCTTCAATGGTATGGTCTACTACATAAATTGCGCGGAATCCTAAGTTACTACGTACCATCATCTTATTGTTGGCTAAAAAATTAATAATGGTGCTTTTACCAGCTCCTGTCAGACCTAAAAATATATAAATACTGTCTAAATTCTCTATTTTTTTAATTTCCTGGGCATCCTTTTCTATCCGCGCATTTGTTTCCTTAATTAAACTCATCACTCGATTAACAGATTCCTGCTTTTCGTCCATTGGATAGATGGCTGTTGATAAAAACAAAATCAAGACGCTAAGCACAACCTTAAAATTACCTATACTAATTAATTTATTTATCATTTTTACTTATCCCCATGCTGTTTTAAAATTTTTGGCTTATTAGAATCCAAATAGATTCCAAATAGACCAACGATGTTGGATATCTATATTACCCAACCCTTCTTTTACTTCGTTCATCGCTTCTTTAATGTTTTTTGAGGCTATTATTACTGCCTCACTCATATTACCAGAGGAATCTTTTAATGCTGTTGATAACTCTTCAAATGCATTCTCAAAAGATTTTCCCGCTTTTTCCATGGCGTCACGCGCCCCTTCGCTTAGAGTTTTCGAAACCTCTTTAAGATTGTTTCCAAGTAATGTGTTAGCTTCCTTAAGACTTTTTAAAATGATAGGAATATGATGTTTCATATCATCTGACATTTTATTAGACATAAATTTGGTAGTATTTTTGAAAGTTTTCATTGCAAAATCAATTGAATTACTTAAAGCTTCAACGCTATATTGCATGCGCTCAGAGATTTTTTCTAATGACTCACTTATTTTTTCACTGCTAGATTCCAAGTCTTTCCCGTGCCGTTCAATCCCCTCAGCTAAACGATCAACAACTTTATATGCTTGTCCTCCAAACCCTACTATCGCTGCTTCAGACATTTTATTTACAAGGAAGGCAACCTTTCCGGACGTTGTCGTAAAAAAACCACTGTCAGCATCAATTATTTGTATAACATCTCCATCAAATTCTACAAAATAATCAGGTCTAAACAAATTTTTCGATTCTAGCAATCTTTCCAGTTTAAATGCTACTCTTTTATCGTACTTACCACCCTTTCCAGGAGTTATTGTTATATCACCAAATGAAGGGAGAATATGTGACTTGTTACTATAATCAGGAATCAAAGTTAAAATTTTACCTCTTTCTAACTCAACCAGACCATCGTTTATTTTATTAATTTCTTCTATTCTACCGGATGAATCTTTAATTATTTTATAAAAGTGTTTTATATCTGATATCTTAAGCTGAGATTCTACTGACTGGATAGACAAACCTTGGGTGCAATAATATAAACTATCTGTATAAGCATAAATAAAGTTCTCATCTTCGTGAGCAACAGCAAATTGTTTTGAACTATCATCCCCATATTTCAAAGCGTACAAAGCTTGAATTTGGGAAACAGAAAGAGTTTTATTAGAAATCTTCTCTTTCTTGGGAATTTTAAACAACCAAGTTTTTTTATCAATGTCTTTTTGATCTAAATTTAAAAAATCATAGACTGGTTTAACAACCAAAAGGTTATCATCGTCTCTCAATGGTTCTAAACCCACAAAAGCAGCCAATTTTTTTTCTACATTGTATTTTAAGAAAGAAGGGCGCATATCATACTCATGTTCTCTAAACAACAGATGAAACTGATGCTCAGATATTACATTTATAAAACACCTATCTTTATGGTTGTTTTTTATTCGTCCATAATCTACGTTCTGTAAGCTATAATGTAATAGACCATCTTCTGTTTTCAACGAAGAAAAACTAAAGAGGCTTTCCTTGCTAATGTTGTCCTTAGCTAGTTTTAACTTGCCGGCATAAAAACTCAGGAAGTCGTCTCCATAGCCCTGTGCTGGCAACAACATGTAGGAGACGCCTTCTACCCCTATATTTATTGGTTCACATCCTTCACTCTTACATTTGTATCCTTTTATATAGATCGAATCATCTAATTCTATTCGCGATTCTTGAGCATAAACGGACATCATCGGCAATAGAGCTGCAAAAAACAATATATACTTTTTCCTTTGTGCTATCTTTTTTGTGATACTTTTATAGCTCATAAGTTACACCTACCCTAAAAAATCAGAATACACCATTTACACAAAACCACCTGATCTTCAGTTAATACACCTGACTATGTCATTCTCTAATTAACACAAGATCTGATGCGCCCAAAAGCAGAGCAACTCTAACTTTTTTCTTTTTTACAAGCATTAGATGGCATAATTTATTCTAAAGCTCGCATCTCGCCCCAAAATTATTACCAGTACTAGGGCAACCGTTTTTTCTGCTGCTGTTCCCAAAAAATTTCTTAGCCACTTTACCTAAATCTCTCACTACTCCATTTTCAACCACTGGTTTAACAAGTTGGTTTGCATGAACAAGGGGTTCATGAACAACAGTTCTAAAGGCATTGCGCACTTCTTGAAAAGGATTAAAAGCACCAGTAACAATTTTGAGATCACTGCTTTGTAATTTTGTAATCATAAATACTCCTATTAAAAAGTTTATAAAATATTAGAAACATCTAACTAACCATAGTTTTCTTGCAAAAGTAGAGCTTCTTTACTAATTGCTACAACAAATCAATTTTATATTGATTAGTAAATTAATACCTAAAACTACAACCGCAATTAAATTATTCATGGTTACAAGAAGAAAAACAATCCGTAATAATTCCCTCAGTAATTATTACGGGATACGGAACCAGGTCCGCTATGTGAGTTGTTAAACTTTTTAAGCAATACATCCCTTTGATCAGCCTGCAATCTTAAATATCTACTTTAACCTAAGTTAGTTTAGTAAAAAATTATGATTCATAAAACAACCAATTTCGCCTTTAAAAATTTTCCCGTATAAGAATTCAAATGTTTCACTACCTGTTCTGGCGCGCCACAAGTTACCAAATTACCACCAGCATCACCCCCATCTGGGCCAAGGTCGATAATCCAATCTGCGGTTTTGATTACATCTAAATTATGCTCAATGACTACTACCGTGTTGCCATGATCTCTTAATTTATGCAATACCCCGAGCAATTGTTTAATATCGTGAAAATGCAAGCCGGTAGTTGGTTCATCTAAGATATAAAGAGTTTTACCAGTATCTCTCCTTGATAGTTCTTTCGATAGTTTAATGCGCTGTGCCTCACCACCCGAAAGAGTAGTAGCACTTTGGCCAAGAGAAATATAAGATAATCCCACCTCCATTAGAGTAGCTAATCTTCTAGCCAAAGCCGGAATAGCGGCAAAAAAACCACTCGCTTCTTCAACTGTCATAGCTAACACTTGGGCAATATTTTTTCCTTTATACTCTACCTCTAAAGTTTCGCGGTTATATCTTTTACCATGACATTGATCACAAACCACGTATATATCAGGTAAAAAATGCATCTCGACCTTAATCAAACCATCTCCGCCACAAGCTTCACATCTGCCACCAGCAACATTAAAGCTAAATCTACCGGCTTGATAACCACGAGCACGCGCCTCTTTAGTTTGGGCAAAAAGTTCGCGAATTTCAGTAAAAATTCCGGTGTAGGTTGCTGGATTAGATCTTGGTGTTCTCCCAATCGGCCCTTGATCAATGGCAACTACTTTGTCTAGATGTTCAAGCCCCGTTATTTGTTGAAAGTTTTTCGGTGTACTAAACGCTGCCCTGTTTAGTTGTCTTGCCGCAACCGGATAAAGAATATCGTTAATTAAGCTAGATTTTCCTGAGCCAGATACTCCTGTTACACAGGTCAATAGCCCGATCGGAATTTTAACTTCTAGATTTTTTAAGTTGTTTTGTCTGGCGCCAGAGATAGTAATAACTCGTTCTTGATTATAACGGGTTCGCTTTTTGGGCAACTCTATTTTTAATGCTCCCGTTAAATATTTTCCAGTTAATGTGTTAGCACTTGCCAATAATTTTTTGGGCGGCCCTTGAAATACCACCCGTCCACCATGAAAACCTGCCCCTGGCCCAATATCCACTAAATGATCTGCCATGAGGATCGATTCTTCATCATGCTCCACAACGATTACAGTATTACCTAGATCCCGCAATTTAGTTAGCGCATGTAATAATTTTTGATTGTCTCGCTGATGTAGACCAATGGTTGGTTCGTCCAAAATATACATAACGCCAACGAGCCCAGAACCCAGCTGGCTTGCTAGCCTGATTCGCTGTGCTTCTCCACCAGACAAAGTTTCGGCACTACGATTCAAACTTAAGTAATCCAAACCAACATTTAATAAAAACTGCAATCGATCACCGATCTCTTTAAGAATTTTAGCTGCAATCTCGCCGCGATTACCTGCCAATTTAAGCGTTTGAAAAAATTCCAAGGCATGGTTAATCGGTAATCTAGTAATTTCAGAGATATTTTTCCCGGCGATAAAAACGTGGTTTGCCTCTTTGCGTAATCTGCTGCCTTCACATGCAGAGCAATTATTGGTACTGAGATATTTAGCCAGCTCCTCTTTTACTGTTTCTGAATCACTGGTTTTATAGCGGCGCTCTAAGTTGTTAATTATGCCTTCAAATGAGTGTGATTTTCTTAGCTTACGCTCACCACCAAATTGATAGTTAAAAGTAATTTCTTCACCTTTGCTACCATAGAAGATCACTTTTTTGATCTTGGCTGGTAAAGATTTAAATGGCACATCAAGACTAAATTTATAATGTTTAGCTAATGAATTTAGCATGGAAAAATAATAGGGATTTCGTCGATCCCAACCACAAATAGCCCCCTCGGCAATACTTAATGATTGATCAATTACTAACTTTTCTTCAGTAAATGTTTGCTTTACTCCAAGACCATCACACTCAGGACATGCCCCCATTGGACTATTGAAGGAAAACAGTCTTGGTTCAAGCTCGACCAAACTATAGTTACAAATTGGACAAGCAAGTTTAGCAGAGAAAACTCGCTCTTTTTGATGATCTCCATGATCGATTAAAATTTTGACTATTCCCTCAGTTAAACTTAAAGCAGTTGCCAAAGAATCTGCTAATCTTCCGGCTAATTTAGAGTTAATCTTTAACCTATCTACAACCACTTCAATGGTATGATTTTTGTGTAAACTAAGCTCAGGAACAGATTCTAGCTCCACAATCTCACCATCGATCCTTGCCCTAACAAAGCCTTTCGCTGCAAGCTCTGAAAGCAGCTGTTTGTGCTCCCCTTTGCGCGCGTTCACTACCGGCGCAAGTAAAATAACTTTGGTGTCTTCTGGTAAATTTAAGATATTATCCACCATCTGGCTAATGCTTTGGGCTTCAAGAATAATCTTGTGTTCTGGACATTGAGGCTGGCCAACGCGCGCATATAAAAGCCGCAAGTAATCATAGATCTCTGTAACCGTACCGACGGTAGATCGAGGATTATGTGAGGTAGCCTTTTGTTCAATGGCAATTGCAGGAGATAATCCTTCAATTAAATCTACATCAGGCTTTTCCATAATTGCCAAAAATTGCCGAGCGTAAGCTGATAGCGACTCAACATAACGCCTCTGACCCTCTGCGTACAAAGTATCGAAAGCCAACGAAGACTTCCCCGAACCAGACAACCCAGTAATAACAATTAGCTGGTCGCGAGGCAGATCAAGGTCGATATTTTTTAAATTATGGGTGCGCGCACCACGAATTGCGATTTTGGACATATTAAAATTGTATTATTTAATCAATTTTTGCCCTCGCTCGGGGTGAACCCCTGGCTCGGTCGATGGGGAAAAACTGCATCTCTTCCACCTTGAACATATCCACATTGCTTTGTCACCAACAAGCCGCGTGGAATAAATTTTAAAGCAAGAAAACAACTATATGTTACCACAACTCTACCATCAAATCTCCAACAAGATTAAATTCTTTTTTTTCTATCTTGATCAACTGTTTAAAGATTTTTTCTATACTCATTAAGAGATAATCAATATCTTTTTTGGTGTGAGCATAATTTATAAAGATCATATGTCCGATTAAAATATTGTCTCTGGCGGTTTCTTGTAATAAAAAAGATTTAAGTTGAATACTACTTAAATTACGATAACTATTAAAATTAATTTGTAACCTTGGTGGAAAACCGACACATTCTGCTGGAATTTTGTATTTATGAGATAGCTCATTAAAACCGTCTTTAAAGAGTTGCCCCAACTGCCAAACATATTCTACCACAGGTTCAGAAGATAAAACTTCAAGTGTAGCAATAGCGGCAACCACAGCCAAACAATCCTCGGCGTAAGTTTGGGTAGTTACCACCTCTTTGGTGTTATCCATAATTTTAGCATTGCCAACGATAGCCGAAATAGGAGAACCATTACCTAAAGCTTTAGCAAAACACGCTAGATCTGGTATGACTCCAAAATATCCTTGCGCTCCACCAATACCATATCTAAATCCAGTTACCACTTCGTCAAAAATCAGTAAAGCACCATGTTTACGGGCTATTTTTTGCACTTTTTGTAAATAATTTTGTTGGGGAGCTTCAAGATGAGCTGGCTCCATTATAATCGCCGCTATTTGATTGCGGTGCTTGCTAAATAAATCTTCTAGTTGCGATAGATTGTTATATTCAAAAGAGATAATATCTGATCTTAAACTGTCTGGTATTCCCTTATTCATATTGGTTGAGATATAAAACCAATCATGCCAACCATGATAATGACAAGCCAATATCTTATTTTTCTTAGTATAAGCTCTGGCAATTCTTACCGCTCCGCTAGTTGCGTCTGAACCATTTTTTAGAATTCTAACTCGTTCTGCAGCCGGTATAAGTGAACAAAGTTTTTCGGCTAGTTTAACCACATCAGAGTTTGATAATGGCAACAAAACACCCTTTTTCAATTGGTTGGATATAGCCTTAATAACATATTTATGGTTATAACCTAGCAGTACAGCGCCAAGAGAAGATTGAAAGTCGGCATATAAATTACCGTCGATATCTATTACTTTTGCACCAAAACATTTATCAATATAAATTGGATAGGCCTTAAATGGGTAAAGATCTGGCCTTTTGCTGATAGTAGATCCCCCTGGTACTAGATGCTTTAAACTTGATTTGTACAAACTTAATGATTTTTTATACTTGTTAGGTAATGGTGCTTTTTGCGACATTGATAAACTCCTTAATTTTGAGCTCAGATTTTCTATCTTTGCGCAGATAGTTATCACTATAGGTGCTTACCCCTGTTGACACATCAACTCCATGTGGCAGTACAATCTCGATGGCATTTTTAACATTTTTTGGATTTAAACCACCAGCTAAATATACGGGTATTTTTGCAACAGATTTTAATTCTTTGGCTAACTGCCAATTGTTAACAGCACCCGTGCCACCAACGTAACCAGCCACTTGAGAATCAAGTAAAATATAATCCGCATATTGCTCATATTGTCTTAGACGATCAAAATTTTCATCTTTGACAATTAAAGTTTTGATGATTGTTTTAGTAGTATTTTTTCTCACCTGTTCTAATACTTTTGTCTCAATCTCTTCAGATATCTGAATTCCAGTTGCGTTTACATAATTCGCTAAATCTAAGATATCTGTAGGATCTAACAGATGGGTAACTACAAATGTTTCGATATGTTTAGGCAGTAGTTTAATTATCTCTCTTACTAACTGGGCATGCGGCTCAACTTCCGGAGGTAAAACTTTTCCTCCCATCACAAACCCTAAAGCATTTGCCCCAGCATCTACTGCTGTCATTGCATCAATAACATTGCTCAAACCACAAATTTTTACCAGCATAAACGCCTCATAATTAATTAGAGATCTGATCTATTTCCTCTATCAATCGCTCCACTTCATCTTGAAAAGAAACCTCTTCTTCATTAATATCCCAATGTAAAAATTCACTACCACGCTGTTTTGCCTCCCTACCTCCTGCTTTATTTATTTCACCAAGCGTTTTTATACGATCAACTGTATATCCATGCTGTTTCAGCATCGAAATTTTCTTGGGATTGTTGGATAATACCATCAATTTTTTGTTACAATCTAACCAATCTAATAGAATATGAGTAACTTTGTACCCGATATTATCTTGTTCCGATCTAGGATCAGGATTAACCCCAATTGCCTTAAATCCCTCTAACATAGTTCTGTCATGAATTTGTTCAGCAGAGTACTCACCTCGGTGCCTAAGTGAAGATACCGTAAATAGATCAAAAGCAAATCTTTCAGCAGTAAATCCGCTACCCATACCATTTTGCGTATCAATATGCATTAAAATCAATCCACGGCCATTATGTAATGGATAATGCTTCATCCCATCGTTGATAAATTGCTTTTGTACCCACTTTTCAAAATCATCTTCGCCTAGATCTTTTGGAACAGACACTTGGTTGATTCTAGCCGCCACCTCTTTGATGCTATCCCACTGATGAGCACAGTTACACCTTTGTGAACCGAAGATAAAAGAAGGTGTACAAGCAGACTCAGACCTAAGTACTACCTTTCCATCGTAGATGTTGCCAACCAAGCCAATATTAACAAATTCAACACCCAATTTTGGCCGATATATAGCACATCCTATATGTCTAGTAATATATGGTGTTTTGCTTAGGGGCGATAGACAAAATAAAGTAGCGCCTTTGTTAGCTATAATTAGTGAATGAGTCGGCAAATGTAAAGAAACTGTGTAAAGCGAGTCTAAATTTACTTCTGCCTTTTGGCG